>JANPIJ010000014.1:0-27651 GCA_031424955.1 Ferruginibacter sp.
TAAGCTGGTTGGGACTGACATAGGCAGGAGTGAATGCACGCTTTTTAACTACCTTCTCAATTTTTCCTTGCATTTGAAATGGATTTTTTGGCTGTAATCCTAAATATAGCAATACTTACAGGGTTTCTGAGCAAACCCTAAATACAATTTTCGGGGTTGATAAAAGAAAAGGGTGGTATTATGCCTGGCCAGGCTGCGGTAGTGAACAATGTGTGAGTTGCTGATAAATATTGTTTGCCCCCAGGCTGCCGGATAGCAGTGGAAAGCCCGGTGAGGAGCTGTGCATGGGGCTGTGCCGTACTTGCAACGCCCGCCCGGCTGAACGCTGTTCGGACGGGAATAGCCGGAACCAATGCTGATAGTGGTTCGCTGCTCACAGCCCATCATAAAAATGCCGCCCATTTAATTGAGCGGCATTATAAAAATAACAAATCGGTTTTTCAATTGCTTTACAGCCAGCTACCGAACCAACGGTCACTTGCAGCCGGGTCATCTTTCAATCTTCTTCTTCTGCGGTTTACATCCCTGCGGTGACGGAATGCCGTTACAATCATCAGCGGCATAAAGGCGAAGATAAGTGGCGGTATACCCATAAAGCTGATCCACTTGCCACCAAACATCCTGCGCATGGGCCTTTTCAATCTTTCGGCTATCAGGTACATGGCCGGTACAATAACCAGCGTCATAAAGAAGGCGAATGCCAAACCAAAAATGATGGTCCAGCTCAACGGTTTCCAGAATGCTACATTATCACCCCCAAAGAAAATATGCGGATTCAACTCGGAAAACAACGTAACAAAATTGATATTAAAACCCACCGCAATGGGGATGAAAGCGAGGATGGCGGCCAATGCCGTTAGCAGTACAGGAATGATACGGGTTTTACCTGCCTGTATTACGGCCTCTCTTGTTTTAATACCGCGGCTTCTTAACTCATCCGCAAACTCAATTACCAGGATACCATTTTTTACCACGATACCTGCCAGGCCTACAATACCGAGGCCGGTCATCAAAACCGATACTTCCATACCGGTGATGGCAAAACCAAGCAACACACCAATTACACTAAAAATAATTTCCGTCAAAATGATGATGGGTTTGCTTACACTGTTGAACTGTATTACCAGCACAAACAGGATAATCATTAAAGCAATTACCAAAGCCGAAGCAAGGAAGGCGCCTGTTTCTGCTTGTTGCTCTCCTTCGCCCGTT
This sequence comes from Ferruginibacter sp., assembly GCA_031424955.1. Classification (GTDB taxonomy): domain Bacteria; phylum Bacteroidota; class Bacteroidia; order Chitinophagales; family Chitinophagaceae; genus Ferruginibacter. Next base: position 1,213 of record JANPIJ010000014.1, read on the forward strand.
TGTTTAATGGTAACACCATCTGCCTTTTTTGTAAAGTTGGCAATATGGGCAGTAAGTACCTGGTTTACGCCGGTAGCATTATACCCCTGCGTGGTCAATACATTTGAGCGGAGGGTGATTAAACGTTTTTGGTTTTTGCGTTTTACACTTCCGAAAGTGCTGGTAGGTTCTATCCTTACCAGGGCGCTGATGGGTATGTTTTTAACCGCACCGCCAACCGCCATATCCCTGAAACTCACCCGCATATTGAGCAGGTTGCTCAGGTCTTTACGCTGCAACTCATTGTTGCGTAACTGAATTTTATATTCGTCTTTTCCCTCTTTTATTTTTGATATCTCCCGGCCAAATAAACCGGTACGGATGGCCTGCCCGATCTGTGCGGATGATACTCCCTGAATGAGTGCACGCTCCCGGTCAACGGTCAGTGTGATTTCAGGATTATTGAGATCAACATCCATTTTTAATTCTTCCACACCCGGCACCTGGATGGAGTCCAAATAATTTTTCAGGTTAACGGCGGTTTTTACCAGGCCGTCAAAATCTTCACTCGACACTTCTATGTTAATGGGAGGGTCAGTAGGCGGACCTGAACTTTCCTGGTCAACACTGATCTCTGCTCCGGGAATGCCCTGTAATGAGGCACGAACTTTATCAAGGTAGGGGCGGGTAGATTTGCCATGTCTTTTTTCATATTCTACAAACGAAACCTGTATCCTTCCCAGTTCGCTCCTGGTACTTCGGTCGCCGGAGCTGGGATCACTTGCGCCAATGGCGATATTGCTGATAACGCTTTCTACCAATGGGTTTTCTTTACCTGCCGCATGATCAATTTCCAACACCTGGTTCACCTTGGCTTCAAGCCCTTTAGTGATAGAATCGGTATATTGAACGCTGGTACCTACGGGTAATTTCAGGTAAACAAAGATTTGATTGGGATCGCCCTTTGGAAAGAACGTAATACCAACACGGTTGCTTTGAATGGCAATCATAAAAACAAAAACAGACAGAAACAATAAACCAATTGTGCCAAGTAAAAGATGTACCGGTCTCCAGCCTTTTAAAGCCCAGCGCAATAAATCTTCATAGTGGCCCATAATCCACGGTAGGGCGTGGTTTTGAAAATAATGAATGGCATCTGTCAATACATACCGGTTTAATATAACCAGCATCATAAAGAAAATAAGGAGGTTGCCTAAAAAAGTAGCACCCATCAGATCCAGGATAATTCCTACAGCAATTACTATCCAGAACACCGGCTTTTTAAAGATGGCAGATTTGGGTTCCTTTTTTTCACCCTCCGGATGATTCATAAAATCAACCGCAAAAACGGGGTTCATAATAAATGCCACCAGCAGCGATGCCGCTAAAGTAAAAATGAGCATGGTAGGCAAATACACCATGAACCGCCCAATAATTCCCGGCCAGAATAACAGCGGAAAAAACGGCGCCAGGGTAGTTAATGTACCCGCCAATACCGGTACAAACACTTCGCCGGCCGCTATACGGGCTGCCATAGTACTGGACATTTTCCCTTTGCTTTCTATAAATATCCGGTGTGTATTTTCTATTACCACAATGGCATCATCCACAATAATCCCGAGGCCGAACAGTAATGCAAACAGTACAATGAAGTTGAGCGTAACATGCGTGCCCACTATCAAATCGGCGCCGGGTAAAAATACAAAGGCCACAAACATACTCAGCGGAACGGAGAGCGCCACAAAGAAGGCATTGGTAACACCCATAAAAAACATCAGCACGATCAGCACTAAAATAAAGCCGATGATGATGGAATTTACAAGCTCGTTAAAAGAGCTTCTGGTTTTAATACTCTGATCGCCGGTTATGACTGCTTTAATATTATCAGGGTATAAAACGCCCTTGGCTTCTTCTACTGTTTTTTTAACTCCATCACTGGTTTCAATCAGGTTTTCACCACTGCGTTTAATGATGTTGAGGGTAACTACATTCTTGCCATCCAGCCGGGCAAAGCTTTCGGCATCTTTGGTGGTGTCTTTTATTACTGCGATGTCTTTTAAATAAATGGGATATCCCCCGGTATTGCGTACCAATACTTTCTCAATATCATAAGCAGTTTTAAACTGCCCTTTTAACTGAAGATTGCGTTTCATGGAACCTACATCCAGCAGGCCTCCGGAGATATCCATGTTTTCTCTTGCTACCGCATTGGCAATATCATCAAACGTAACACCGGCGGTTTGCATGCGGTAATTGTCTACATTTATCTGGAACTCTCTTTCCGGTGCACCTACAATATCTATGCGGTTGATTTGTGGCAGGTCTTCTAGTTTATCTTTCAGGTCGTCCGCAAATTTTTTCAACCGCACCTTGTCATAATCACCACTCAGGTTTACATACATGATGGGCATATCACTCAGGTTTACTTCCAGTGCGGTTGGTTCCTGTGTAAGATCGGTTGGCAAATCCTGCTTGGCTTTATCAATCGCATCCTTTACTTTTTGCAGGGCGATTTCAGTTTTTACCTTGGTATCAAACTCAACTGTAATGGCCGAATAATCCTGTTGTGAAGTACTGGTGAATTTTTTTATTTTGGCACCGGTGATGCCTTTGATTTGTTTTTCAATGGGTCTTGTAACCAGGTTCTCAATATCTTTCGGTGAGTTACCGGTGTAAATGGTTTGCACATAAATAGTAGGTATTACAATATCCGGAAACTGCTCTTTGGGCAGTGTTACAAACTGGTAAATACCCGCAAGGGATACAAACAACATCACCAGGTAAATAGAGGTTTTGTTGGTAATGCTCCAGGTAGTAGGTTTAAATTCTTTAAACTTTCCTTTTATGTTTTCTAATGCACTCATATAATTGGTAATTTATCCACCCCCATCCCCTAAAGGGGCGTAGCGTAGATTATGTTTTATTGTTATTTTTTCGGTCCGAACTTTAGTTTTCCATGGCATCACCGTTGCATCGCCCTCTTGTACGGTATACCATTTTTGAACGCTCTAAAATCAATCAGGGTGCTGCCTTACTCTCCGCCGCGGCGGAGATGGGGGTGGACGGGGGCATTTTACTGCACCTTCAACAACTGCCCTTCGTACAAACTGCTATACCCTTCGGTAATCAATACATCGCCTGCTTTTAAACCGGTTTTAATTTCTACCACATCACCACTCAGTAAGCCAATATTTACAATGCGTTTGCGTGCCACCATTTTGCCATTTTCCGTGCTGGCTACCATTACATATTTTCCTTTCTCATCGTTCTGTAAAGTATTAAGCGGAACGGCGATAGTATTGGCTGCAGTATAATCCTTAATTTTAATCAGCGATATCTGGTTAGGTCTTAGTGCGGGATCGGCTGGTAATTTTGCTTCTATCACAAAGCCCCGGTTAATCAGGTCAATGGAAGCACCTACAAAACTTACTGTTGTATTGAAGGTTTTGCTGATATCCGGCATCTCTATAATTACCGGGCTACCAATGCGAACACTTCCCAAATAATTTTCCGGAATATTGCTGGTAACTTTTAATGAACCGTTATTTACTATTTTAATAACGCCGGACCCTACCGAACCAAATAGCTCGCCCAGTTTAACCGTTACCTGGTCAGCCACACCATTTACGTCGCTGTACACCAGTGAAGTTTTGGATTGCTCCTGCACGGACTTTACATTTTCCTGGCTGGCTTCCAACTGGTTTTCCAGAGTGGCTACATTATTTTTTGCTGTGATCAATTGCACCTCCGTACCAATGCCCTGGTCCCATAGATTTTTCTGGCGTTTGTAAATATCCTTAGCGTAAGACAGTTGCGTTTTAATGCTCTCCAGGCCTTGTCTTGCTGCAACCACATTCTGCTGAATGATGGCGTCATCCAACTTTAATAATAATTGTCCTTTCCTTACCCGGTCGCCCTGCTTTACGTAGATAGCTTTTATTTGCCCGGGGCCGCCACGGGGCGTGATGAAGCTGACATTCTCCGCATCAATATGTCCCTGTAACTCTATGTAATGAGAGAAATCAGTAAGGGCTAAAGTTTGTATTGCAACCAGTTTTGTTTTTTGTGCAGCAGCAACACTGGTATCCAGTGTTGCAATCTCTTTTTCAAGACCGGCGATTTTGGTGTCGATCGAGTTCTTTTCGCCTTTCAGTTTTTCGAGAGCTGCCTTCTTATCGTTCAGTGCGGCGTCACCATCTTTTTTGCTGTTGCCGCAGGAAGATAAAAGCATTAAAGCCGCGGCGCCTATAATCAAATATTGTTTCATTGTTGTATGGTTAAAAAATTTAAACAAGTTGTTAGTTTTAATAGTCATAATTTTTTTTTTAAAGTTTGCCAACCGCTTTTAAGTAATCCACCTTCGCAGTAATGGCATCGAATAATGCGCTGTAATAATTATTCTGCGCCACCTTTAATTCAGTTTGGGCATTATATATTTCCTGGTTGCTACCCAAACCCTGGTCATACTTTTTACGGGTGGTATTAAACACGTTTTCGGCCAGCTCTATATTTTGTCTTTGGGCATCGGCGGTAAGTATAGCGCTCTTCATCCTAATCCTGGATTGCACCACATCATTATCCATCGACTCTTTTGCCTGTTGTAAATTATTAATCGACTTTTCAAGAGATAATTTCGCACTTTCAATCCTTGCCCTTCTTGCAAAACCATCAAAAATGGGTACGGAAATCTTTAGTCCGATCAATGAAGTTGTAAACCAATCTCCCTTATTAAAAAAGTTAAATGACTGACGCTGTGCATTTTTAGAATAGGACCCAAATGCAGCAACAGTGGGTATCCTGCTTAAATTATACCGTTTCACATTATAAGCGCTCAGTTTAGATGATATGGTGAGCAACTGTATTTCCTTGCGGTCGTCGTAGTTGTACGATTCATCCAGGATATTTGATTTTAATACCTCATCCGTTAAAGAGTCCGTCAAAACGAGCACTTCTTTTTGCGGCATATTCATTAAAAACTTTAAACCTGCATTGCCTGCATTAAGCTGCTGCATTACTTTTTCCTTTTCTGTTCTTAAATTGTTGAGTTGTACGTTTACTTTATCAACATCCAGCTTTTCGGCAAACCCATTTTTATAGATCTCTTTGGTATCGTGAAGCAGTTTTTCAAAACGTTCAATATTAGCCTGAACACTTTGCAGCTGTGTGTTGCCCACCACCAACTGGTAATAAATTTTGTAAATGTTGGCTTTTATCTGTTCTGCGGTAACCTCCGCGTATTTGGTGGAGAGTTCTATAGCTGACTTCCTGGCCTGTAACCCTACAAATACCTGTCCGTCAAATAAAATCTGCGAAACATCCAATCCACCACTTGCTGACCAGGGTACCCCAAATTGCGCATTGATATTGCCAAAACCATCTACGGGTCTGGTGATGGGATTGCCGTTCCCATCTTTAACATTCTTATCTTCTAAAACCTGGTATACTGAAGGTGAAATGAAATTGGGCAAGGTTTGTACGGCAATATTATAATAGTGCGTGGTGTTAATACTTCCGTTTACCTGTGGAAATGCAGCGGCGGTTATTTCGCGGTTGGTTTGCTGTTGAATTTTTATGTCAAGCAGTGCGTTTTTAACCTGTACCGCATTTTTTAAACCATAATCCACTGCCTGCTTTAGGGTAAATTCATTGGTGGTTTGTGCCATTGCAAAGCTGTTTACCAACAGTAGAATAATACCTGTTAGTGTTGCTTTACTATATCTGTTTTTTTCCATCATTAATTAATTTTATTCGCTCTTGTTGATATTTTATGATTAGTTTATATCCCTTTGGAGATGCCAGCCCAAAAAGGAAATGAACAATTAATTCCTCTTCGATCTGTGCCAGGTTATATTTTAATTTGGTATGAAAATCAGGGTTGAATGGCAACATCATACTTTCTACACGGTATCGGGCCAAAATTTGCAAATTGATATCCTCCCTGTATAATCCTTCCCGTATCCCTTTTTCCATATTTTCCAATATGGTATTGTAGAGGTAATCATTCTTGTGTTGCTGAAATTTGAGGAAGGCATTCGGATGATATTTCTGCATATCATATATTAACGAAGGGTTCATGGCGCTAAACAATTCTACCACCATATCCATTGCCAGGAAAACTTCATGTATAGCATTATCCGCATTTGTTTTGTCCCGTTCACAAATATGTTGATTTTGCTGAACCTCTTCTGTAATTACTGCTACAATCAACTCATCTTTGTCTGCATAATGATGATAAATGGTTTTTTTACTCATGCCCAGTTTACCAGCAATATCATCCATACTTACGCTCCGTAACCCGTACTGCATAAAAAGATCACGTGCTTTTTCCCGTATCCTTAACCCTGTTTCAAAGTCTGTCATAATCGGGCACAAAACTATGGAAACTTTCTGTGTAACCAAAGTTTCCATCCGTTTATTTTGCCATTCGTAACAATTTTTTCATATTGGCTCGTCGGGAATCAATCATTTAACTTTGTAACCTGTAAATACACTTATTATGAAAAAAACATCTGTCTATAAAAATTTATTCCAGTTCTTCTTACAGGGCTTATTAATATTGGCGCCAATTGCCATCACATTTTGGGCCATTACTTCTTTATTCAATTTTGTAGACGGTATTTTGCCCAACCTTATACATGGAATAATGCCTAAATTAATGACAGATGCACAGGGAAATGTAAAGCGCATTACCGGGCTTGGCTTTATTGTGGTGATTTTGCTGGTAGTTTTTGTAGGCTATGTTTCTTCCAATTATATATTTAGTAAAGCGGTAGACGCTTTTGATAAGTTGTTGGAGAAAACTCCGGGCATAAAATTTATATATTCCACCTTAAAAGATTTCTTTGAGGCATTTGCCGGCGAAAAAAAGAAATTTACCCATAATGTATTGGCCAATGTAGATGACAATGATGTATGGCGGGTAGGATTTATTACCCAGGAAAACATGGAAGAATTTGGTTTTACAGATTATGTGGCCGTGTATATTCCGATGGCTTATTCGGTAGCCGGCAATGTATACATCATACCCCGGGAGCGGGTAAAACCAATTACCAATATCAGTGCGGCGCAAACCATGAAGTTTGCGGTGAGTGGCGGTGTTACGGATGTGGTGGATAGCAGCAACCATCTTTAGCCTGCAAATTGAAATATGATGGTTGATAGTTGATGGTTGATAGTTGATAGTTGATGGTTGTTTGCAGATTGTTCGGAATATTCAGAAATTAGCTTTCTATATTTACAAGCTGATCTATCTAAAAGTTAAAAGTGTCGGTTACCATCAACCATCAACCATCAACCATCAACCTTTAACCATCTTCTAAACATGAAGCGTTGCATTTTGCTTATTGCCTGTTGTTTTTTTGCATCTCCCTGCTTCTGCTGGGGCTTTTATGCACACCAGAAAATAAATTATTACGCGGTTTTTTTATTGCCCCCGGAAATGTTGGTTTTGTATAAACCCAATATCGCTTTTTTAAGCGAACATGCGGTGGATCCTGATAAGCGGCGCTACGCAGTGGCGGATGAAGGCCCAAGACATTACATCGATATTGATAATTATGGTGAATATCCTTATTCCGGTTTACCCCGTAAATGGAACGAGGCAGTGGCTAAATTTGGGGAAGATTCATTAAAGTTGTTTGGCATTGTGCCCTGGCATATACAAACAATGCTAAACCGCCTTACCAATGCATTTAAAGAAAAGAACTTTACCCGGATAATGAAGAACAGTACCGAGTTGGGGCATTATATTGCAGATTCCCATGTGCCCTTACACGCCAACAGCAATCACAACGGGCAATACACCAACCAGAAAGGCATCCATGGATTTTGGGAAAGCCGGGTACCGGAATTGCTGGCCGAAAAGGAATTTGATTTTTTTATTGGCAAAGCTCAGTACATTAATAATCCCGGTGAATATGCCTGGGCGAGGGTATTGGAAAGCGCCAAAGCGGCTGATTCAGTTTTAAGCTTTGAACGGGAACTAACCAGGACATTTCCTTCGGACCAGAAATATAGTTTTGAAAACCGTAATGGACTATTGATCCGTCAATATTCTTCCGCATTTACTATTGCCTATCATAAAAAGTTAGCTGGCATGATTGAAAGAAGGATGCGTTTATCCATTGCCTCCATTGCTTCTTTTTGGTTTACCGCCTGGGTAAATGCCGGGCAGCCTGATTTGCGTGGGTTATCTGCGCAACAATTTTCTGAAGCGGATGCCAAAGAGTTTGATGCATTAAATGAAAGCTGGAAGAATAGCGGAAAGATGATTGGAAAGGAGGAAGAATAGACGCCCCAACCCCTGATGGGGCTTTTGGAGATTTTCAAACCGAAATAGTATTTGCAATTTCATGAGAATGATTTTGCTTTGTAGGATCAGGCCGCGGCCTGATTTTGCGCAGAAAATCCTCTTTCTATATGTTGGATCATTTCATCCGGCAGTTCGTCCATATAAAGTTTTCTTTGTTGAATGATTCATTTACCGGTGAAAATGACACCTGCCCAACTACCTCCTTCAACTAAAAGTTTTAATGACTTTGAACGTGGATACCATGAAAGCGCTATTCATTATTATGAATCTCATAATAATTGGTTTCACGTTCCCTGCTTTAGGATAAATAATTCAATTATTTCACAAAAAGATTAAATATCAATTGGGTACTTTTGCATTCTGAAAAAAATCAACCTTCATATATAATAAAAATAAGCAGTGGTACATAATTTTAACGCAGGGCCTTCTATTTTACCCAGGGAAGTTTTTGAACAGGCTTCAGCCGCAGTTCTTAACTATAATAACAGCGGTTTATCTATTTTAGAAATCGGGCATCGTACCGCCACTTTCCAGGCGGTGATGGACGAAGCAAGGGCATTGGTGAGGGAACTAATGAACCTGGATGATGCGCATGAGGTATTATTTTTACATGGCGGTGCATCTACCCAATTTATGCAGGTGCCAATGAACCTGTTGGACGATAAGGATTCTGCTGCCTATGCAGATACAGGAGTGTGGGGAATAAAAGCCATTAAGGAAGCCAAACTTTTTGGAAAGGTGGAAGTGGTATGTACCGGGAAGGAAAGCAATTACACCATCATTCCAAAAGATTTTGCGGTGCCCAATGATGCGGTTTATTTTCATATCACTACCAACAATACGATTTACGGAAGCCAGTGGCAAAAGATACCTAAAACCAGTATTCCACTGGTAGGTGACATGAGTAGCGATATATTCAGCAGGGTAATCGATTTTAATGCATTTGATTTGATTTATGCGGGGGCACAAAAGAATATGGGCCCCGCCGGAGTAAACCTCGTGGTGGTAAATAAAAATATATTGGGCAAAGTAAAACGTGCCATTCCTACCATTATGGATTATCGCAACCATATTAAGGAAGGAAGTATGCTGAATACCCCGCCGGTATTTGCGGTGTATGTGTGTATGCTTACCCTGCGCTGGTTAAAAGCAATGGGCGGAGTAGCTGCCGTTGAAAAATTAAATGACGCAAAGGCCGCCCTATTGTATAAAGAGATAGACGAAAATCCTTTGTTTACCGGAACAGTGAACAGGGAAGACCGGAGTAAGATGAACGTTTGTTTTGTAATGGAGAATCCATCACTGGAAGATGCTTTTCTTGCGTTTACAAAAGAAAAAAATATTGTTGGTATCAGGGGGCATCGGCTGGTAGGCGGTTTCAGGGCGTCGTTATACAATGCTTTGCCTATAAGCAGCGTGCAGGTGTTGGTAGATGCCATGAAAGCGTTTGCAGCAATCCATGCATAAAAACTATTACTTTATATTTGCCACGGTTAATAACCTTACAAGATGATCACTATACACCCCTTTAAAGCATTAAGACCTGAGGCACAGCATGCAAAACAGGTAGCATCACGGCCTTACGATGTGCTCAATAGCAAGGAAGCAAAGATTGAAGCACAGGGTAACCCCAGCAGTTTTTTACACATTACCAAAAGTGAAATTGATTTGCCGGATAGTACAGATATTCACTCCCGTGAAGTATACGAAAGGGCAAAGGATAACCTGGATGCATTTATCAGCCGTAATATTTTGTTCAGGGAAAGTAAGCCCTGCTATTATATTTACCAGTTGATAATGCCCGCCCGTGCCGGATCGGACGGGAATGCACGCAGCCAAACCGGTTTGGTTTGTGGCAGCAGTGTAGATGATTATGAAAAAGACCTGATAAAAAAGCATGAATTTACCAGGCCGGAAAAGGAAAAGGACAGAATTAATCATATTACCACCACCGGCGCCCAAACGGGCAATGTGTTTTTGGCATACAGAAATGTAGATGAAATAGATGCACTGATCAGCAAGTGGAAAAAGGAAAAGAACCCGGTGTACGACCTGTTGGCTGATGATGGCATCCAGCACAGCATCTGGATTATCAACGATACGGCTACTATTAGTTTGATATCAGAATTATTTAAAACAAAAGTGCCGTTTACCTATATCGCCGATGGTCATCACCGTGCCGCATCTGCAGCCAAAGTGAGAAAGGCCCTGGGAAAAAAGGCAACGGAAGGCGCTGATATTTTCCTCACCACCTTATTTCCTTCCAACCAGTTGCATATCATGGATTACAACCGGGTAGTGAAGGATTTAAATGGATTAACGGAGGCTGAATTTTTAGAAAAGGTACAAGGTTCATTTACGGTAGAGAAAGCGGATAAGGCATTTTCACCGGCAAACCTACACGAATTTGGACTGTACACTGGTAAAAAATGGTACAGGTTGACAGCTAAGGAAAATACCTACACCACTGACCCGATAGGCATTTTGGATGTAACCATTTTACAAAATAATTTATTAGACCCGATTTTGGGGATCAAGGACCAGCGTACCGATGAGCGGATTGATTTTGTTGGGGGCATCCGTGGATTGGAAGAGTTGGAAAAAAGAGTGGATAGCGGGGAAATGGCACTTGCCATCAGCCTGCACCCGGTTAGTATTCAGCAATTATTTGATATAGCCGACAGTGGTAATGTAATGCCACCCAAAAGTACCTGGTTTGAACCCAAGTTGAGAGATGGATTGTTGACGCACCTGATTAATGAGTGATGAATGATGAATGATGAGTAATGAGTGATGAGTGTTGATGATTGAATAGACAATGCTGGATGAATAGCTACGAAGGGCTAAAAGAAAGAACGCCTGTATAAATGGCATTCACTATTCACTATTTACCATTCACCCTTGGCCACCATATCGGAACGGTATTTGCAAAGGAGGATAAATACCTGGCCGTTGCAGGCTTTGTAAATTTTTCTACCCAAATTAGTAATAATGAAATTTATCAATAGAATCTTTTTTGCAGCCTGCCTTTTGTTTACGGTTCAATTTAGTTTTTCCCAGTCTGTAAAGGAATTGCAGGAAACTGCCAGGACGTTTATGCAGCAGGGCGATTTTACCAATGCCGCCCTGGTACTAAACCGTGCGTCTGCACTGGAACCCAAAAATATTGAGATTACCAAGGACCTGGCGCTGAATTATTTTTTCCAAAGGGAATATACCCGGGCTTTGAATGAAATTAAGCCTGTGCTTGACAGGGAAGATGCAGATGATCAATGTTTTCAGATAGCCGGCAATAATTATAAGCAGTTGTATGAACCTAAAGAGGCAGAGAAAGTATATAAAAAAGGGCTAAAAAAATTCCCACAAAGTGGCCCTTTGTACAACGACCTGGGTGAATTGCAATGGGAACAAAAGAATTATGAAGCCATCAAACAATGGGAAAAAGGAATAGAAACTGATCCAAATTTTTCCAGGAATTATTACAACGCCAGCAAATATTACTATTTTACCGCGGACAGGGTATGGAGCATAATTTACGGAGAAGTTTTTGTAAATATGGAGCCGCTTAGTAAAAGTATGCCTGAAATTAAATCCATTTTACTGGAAAGTTATAAAAGATTGTACGCAGAAGCGGATTGGAATAAGGCCGGTAAAGACGGAAATAAGTTTGCCGATGCTTTTCTGCAAACAGCGAAAAAACAGAGCCTGGTCGCTTCTGGCGGCATTAGTCCCGAAACACTTACGATGATCAGAACCCGTTTTATACTTGACTGGTTTCATGACTATGCAGCTAAATACCCCAGTCGTTTATTTGAATTGCAGCAGCAGTTATTGCAGGAAGGGATGTTTGATGCCTACAATCAATGGTTATTTGGCACTGTTCAAAACCTTTCGGCTTACCAAAATTGGATCACCACCCATTCCGCAGATTATAGCGAGTTTAGCCGTTTTCAAAAAGGGAGGATTTATAAAGTGCCCGCCGGTCAGTATTATCACTGATTGCACTTCAATTGAAAATTTGAGCGACAAAAAAATAGTTTTATTTTTTTTAAAAAGTCATCCCGGGCAATTGGGATGGCTTTTTTATTTATCTTAGTTATACCTTACTGTAAACAAATGTGTATACGGAGTTGATTTTTGGGCAAGTACAGACTGGTTGAGAGGTATGGTATAAAATTAATGGCGTGTTCAATATAAATGACTTGTATAGGATGAATGGCTATTAAAATCAGCAGGCTTACCAGGTGCGGATAAGTGTTAACTAAAAAACATCTATCCGGATTGAACTATATTTTTTTAAAAGTTGAACGATTGCATATGAACGAAAACTCAAGGATATTCGATTTCCTTCAATACCAGTTGGACAAATTTGCCAAAGATGATATGCTTGCCGGAAAAGAAAATGGCGACTGGCGCCGGTATGGTACTGCAGAGGTAAAGCAAATAGTGAATAATTTGAGTGCCGGCTTACTTCGTTTAGGCATCGGCGGAAATGACATGACGGTTGAAAAGCAGGATAAGGTAGCCCTTATCAGTAAAAACAGGCCCGAATGGCTGATGCTTGATATGGCCTGCCAGCAAATTGGGGCCGCACTTTGCCCCATTTATCCCACTACCAATGTCAATGAACTGGAATTCATTTTTAATGATGCAGCGGTAAAGCTTGCCTTTATCAGCGGGGAGGAAATTCTATACAAGGTAGCCAGCATACGGTCAAGGGTACCTTCCCTGCAAAATGTGTATAGTTTTGATGAATTGCCTGGTGTGGATTTCTGGAAAAATGTCCTGGTTCTGCCGGAGGCAATTGATTACCAAAAAGTAGAAGAGCTGAAGGCGAAAATTACCGCCGGACATTGCGCTACTATTATTTATACATCCGGCACTACCGGCACGCCCAAGGGAGTGATGCTTAGCCATCGCAATATTGTTTCCAATGTATTGAATTCGGTAAAGAGTTTTCCTTTTGATGATAATGCCAGCGGTAAGGCCCTTAGTTTTCTGCCGCTGAATCATATTTTTGAAAGGATGGCCTCCTACATTTATATCAACAGTGGCATTGCGATTTATTACGCGGAAAGCCTGGAAACGATCGGGGAAAATTTAAAAGAAGTACAACCCAATATTTTTTGTACCGTACCCAGGTTGCTTGAAAAAGTGTATGAAAAGATTATGGCCAAGGGTGCAGAGTTAACGGGTATTAAACGTAAATTATTTGACTGGGCGGTTGAACTGGGGGATAAATATGATAATACCAAAAACCAGGGACTAAGTTATAATCTGCAATTGGCGATTGCCAATAAACTGGTTTTTAGCAAGTGGAGAGAAGGCCTGGGTAATAATGTAAACTTAATCATAACAGGTGGGGCGGCCTGCCAGGTTCGGCTAATCAGAATATTTACTGCTGCCAAAATTCCTATTTATGAAGGATATGGCCCTACCGAAAACAGCCCGGTCATCAGCGTAAACTGCCAGTACAAGGGAGGAACAAAATTTGGCTCCGTGGGGCCAGTATTACAAGGCCAGGAAGTAAGACTGGAACCAGACGGTGAAATATGTGTAAAAGGGCCCAGCGTAATGATGGGTTATTACAACCGTCCGGAATTAACAGCCGAAACCATCATTGACGGATGGCTGCACACCGGTGATATCGGCGTATTTGAAGACGGGAAATATTTGAAAATAACGGACCGCAAAAAAGAATTATTTAAAACCAGCGGTGGTAAATATGTAGCGCCTCAACCAATTGAAAACAGGATGAAGGAATCGCCGTTTATTGAGCAGATGATGGTGATAGGCGCCGATCAGAAATTTGTAGGCGCACTGATAGTGCCATCTATGCCCAACTTACAGGAGTGGATGCGCCAGAAACAAATCCCTTTTACTACGAGTGTAGATGCCATACACCATCCCAAGGTGCTGGAATTATACCGGGAGTTGATGGATAGTTTCAATAAATTTTTTAACCAGGTAGAACAGGTAAAGCGTTTTGAATTATTACCCAATGAATGGACGATTGACAGCGGGGAACTAACTCCAACATTGAAGTTGAAGCGGAAAGTAATTATGGAGAAGTATAAGGATGTAATTGGGCGGATATATGGATGATAAGGGCATAAATTGAAACCCTATGACAGCTTAAATGCTGTAAAGATTCCTCTCAACTTAATTGCTAAACGTTATCTGCGAAGTTGGTGATCACCTTTACAGTAATGGATTACAATGGACATTTCTCATGGTAATTTATCAGCTCAATCGGTGTTTTCTCAAATTCGTACCCGGCGTATTTTATCACTATTTCATCTAACACAGCATCAATTTCTTCTACGGTTTTTAACGTAACCAACTGGTAGCGGTATTCTTTAATGCCCGGTAATCCTTTTAAATAATTGGCATAATGACGACGCATTTCAAAAATACCTACCACCGGTCCTTTCCATTCGTAGGATTTGTGCAAATGTTTTTTACATACTTCCACCCGGTCTTCGATGGTTGGAGATGGTAAATGCTCACCTGTTTTCAGGTAATGTTTTATTTCATCAAATATCCAGGGGTAGCCGATGGCAGCCCTTCCAATCATAATTCCATCTATGCCATACCGGTTTTTATATTCCAATGCTTTTTGCGGGCTGTCGATATCGCCATTACCAAAAATGGGAATGGTCATGCGGGGATTACTTTTTACCTTGCCAATCAGGGTCCAGTCAGCTTCGCCCTTGTACATCTGGCTGCGGGTACGCCCATGAATGGCCAATGCTTTAATACCTGCATCCTGCAGCCGTTCTGCCACTTCTTCTATATTACGGGTGCTGTCATCCCAGCCCAAACGTGTTTTCACTGTAACCGGTAATGAGGTTGATTTTACCACGGCAGCTGTTAGCCTCACCATCAGGTCGATGTCTTTAAGAACACCGGCACCGGCGCCTTTCATGGCCACCTTTTTTACCGGGCAGCCAAAGTTGATATCAAGTAAATCGGGGTTTGTTACATCTACAATTTTGGCAGCCATTGCCAGGCTTTCCTCATCACCACCAAAAATTTGTATTCCCACCGGTTTTTCGTAGTCAAAAATATCCAGCTTTTTCCGGCTCTTGATGGCATCGCGGATCAGTCCTTCACTGCTGATAAATTCTGTATACATGAGATCCGCCCCCTTTTCTTTGCAAACTGCTCTAAAGGGCGGATCACTTACATCCTCCATTGGAGCAAGTAATAATGGAAATTCAGGAAGTTGTATGTTACCGATTGATGGCATGGCTATTTAATAATTTGAAATCAATAATGCTGACATCGGCAAAACGTTCCAATCGGAAATCTTTATTGTTTTACCGGACCCTTTTTTTGTTATCGTTTGAATTACAATAACTGCAAATTTAGAATTTTTAAAATTAGTAAGTTGAAAAGGTAGCATTCAGGCGGCAAAAGGGAAGAAGTGGAATAGAAAAACGGCCTTCCATAATGAAGACCGTTTTTTTTGAATCTAACCTTTGAACAATAAAAGTAACTAATTATTTTGCTGCAGATGGAGCGTTTTTATTTCAATTCTTCGCAATAGTACCCGGCACTCAACAGCATATTTTCCACTTCGAAACCGGCGATATTATTTGATATTACTCTTAAGATATGGTCGTTATCATGGAGGTCCACATTCCATTGAAATATATTGGGATGCACATCCAGCGTTGGTTCAACGTCACTGATACGCTTTGTATCGGTGAGATTTGTTTTAAAAACAAGTATTTCCATCAGTTAGTTTTTTAATAGTACGAAAATTACAGCTTCGCCTTTTTGCCGGTAACATGCCGGATTTAATCACCGGGTTGACTTATCCGCCTCCATATTTTGAGGCTTCATGCCCCACCTGCCTCCGCAGCGGTTCTTCCATTCCGCCTTAAACTGGTCTCTTTGTTCGGGGCTCATGGTCTCCCATTTTTCTTTCATTTTTTGTTTCCACTCCTGGCCGCGGCCACCCCGCCAGCCGCCTCTAAAGCCCCCAAATAATATTTTACTCAGTATCAATATTCCCAATGCCTGGATGAATGTAATGGCTTTTACGCCGAGCACTGCTGGTAAAATGGCATTCCAAAGGCTCATTACCACCAGCGAGAATAGTAATGTGGCAGCAATAACAAAAATGGTGATCATCAGGCCTTTTCGTATCCAATATTTTTTCATCGTGTTTAATTTTTAATTGTAATAAAATAGCAAAGCTCACCAATCGTTCCCTCTGCTTCATTGTTTCACCTGCTTTATTCCCTCATTTTAATAGTTATCTTATTGATGGTATTCAAGCGAAATAGATTAACCTTAATAATTGATTATTTCATCTTTCAGTACTTTTAACCGGTCTCTTAAGTGCAATACAGCATAGCGTTTACGGCTGATGAGTGTGGCCACACTTACCCCGGTTTGCTGCTCAATATCTTTAAATGGAATTCCTTCAATTTCGTTTTGTACAAATACGCTGCTCTGCTCTGCCGGTAATTCATTTAGCGCCTCCTGCAGGGCTTCCCAGAATAAATTGCGCAGGTATTCTGTTTCGGGATTTGTATCCGCAGGTAGTAATATTTCCTTCCAGTCCAATATGGTTTCGTCGGATTCCATGCTACTTAATACATCATCCGCAAGGGGTAGTTTTTGCTTTCTGTAGTTGTCTGTTATTTTATTGCGTGCCACCCGGTACAACCAACTACTGGCTTGTTCAATAGGTTCCGTATTGCCGGCAAACTGGTAAAAAACATCCTGCAGAATGTCTTCTGCATCTTCTGTACTGGCTACGCGTTGCTTAATAAAACCAAACAGCCGCTTGCTCATTGCCTTAATGGTGCCGGTAATATTGTTATTGCGTTCAGCGCTCATAGCAGTTGGTATGGTCAGTACATCCTTCATGTATAATGATGCAGACGAATGATAGTGTACCATATTTTAAATTAGATAAAATATTTTTATTGCTGCATCAGATTTTTTTTTGAGTAGGAAGGTTTTGCAGAAAGCCCGCTGAATTATTATGAAAATGGGATGGTTATTTTTTGATTTGCCTGTTCCCAGGTATTTCATCTAACTGATATTTTGTTCAATCTATGCAGGCAAAAGTTTTTGTTACTCACGGCATGATGCAGGAGGCATTTAAAGAATGATTAACAGTAAGCATTTAATTGGGAAATAATTTGCAAAAAAAAACTTTCCCGTATTTTGAAGGGAAAGTAATCAGGTATGCGATTTACCAGTTAATAGTATTTAGCGAAAATTGCATTCAATAATGAAGCAGTTTCCCTCAATTGTTATGATGCTTTATCCCTGGTATTTTGAATAAGGCCAATCCCTGCGGAGAAAAAGATAGCGCCCAAAACAGCAAAAATGATGATTCCTTTTATATTCCGGGTGCCTTGCCCGCCATTCATAAAATAAATTGCGGCTCCAATCAGTCCACCAATGCCTAAGAGGGTTAAAATGATACCCAGTACTCGTTTTTCCATATAATGTAGTTTATATCAACTTTGCAAATGAAGTGCCTGTTTGTTGATAGCTGAACTCCTGCCGGTTTTTATAATTAATAATGAAAGGAACAAGTCAATATTTGAGACATCCCGTATAAAATGAGTTATTTAAGAATCGCAACCAATTAATAGTCTTTCCCAAACTGTGGTAAAATTTACCCTTTTGATGAAAGATGTTTTGAGAAAACAGGGTCGTTTTGATAGGCCCTGGTTAAAAGCAGGTACTTAACCCGTATATTAGTGGTATTGTACTTTTTTCACTATTTCTAATTTATATGTTACGTCTAGCCTGCCTGTTTTTGTTATATAACTGTCTGTATACATCGTCGTTGTCTGCACAGGAAAGCTATCGCTATAATCCGGCGATCGATGTTCAGCATTATTCATTTGCTTTAAGTCTGAGCGATTCGGATAACGAAATAAATGGGAATGCAGCAATCACAGTTCTTTTTTTGCAATCAACCAACACAGTTGCATTAGATCTTATTTGTAAAAATGATAAGGGAAAGGGGATGCGGGTGATTGCCGCAAAAGAGGGTGAGTCAGCAATAAATTTTGAACATGTCAATAATGTTCTAAAAATTAAATTGAGCCGCAATGCCAGGGCAGGTGAAAGAAGAACCTACCATATCAGTTATGCAGGTACTCCGGCAGATGGGCTGGTGTTTAGTAAAAACAAACATGGACAACGTACTATTTTTGCTGACAACTGGCCCAACCGTGCCCGTAACTGGTTGCCCTGCATCGATCATGTATCAGATAAAGCGGGTGTTGATTTTATGGTAACGGCGCCGGATCATTATAAAGTTATTTCCAATGGATTGCTGGTAGAAGAAAGCTCCATGGAGGGGCATAAAAAATTTACGCATTGGCAGGAAAAAGTAGCATTGCCAACTAAGGTAATGGTAATTGGATTGGCGGATTTTGCGGTGAATTATGCCGGCAATGTGGATTGTATTCCGGTATCAAGCTGGGTATTTCCACAGGACAAAAAGAATGGTTTTTTTGATTATGAACAGGCAATGGAAATCTTGCCATTTTTCATCAGGCAGGTTGGTGCCTATCCTTATAAAAAGCTGGCGAATGTAGAAGCCATTACCATATTTGGAGGAATGGAAAATGCTTCTGCTATTTTTTACAATGAAAAAAGTATTACCGGTAAACGAGGTTATTCTGAAGAGTTGATTGCCCATGAAATTGCTCACCAGTGGTTTGGAAATTCGGTAACGGAATTAGGATGGCCGCATGTATGGCTGAGTGAAGGATTTGCAACTGAAATGGCGAATCTTTATTTGGAAAATAAATATGGTGCTGATAGCCTCAAAGCAAGGCTGAAAGAAGATCGTAAATTGGTGATCGAATTCTCTAAAACACGTTTTACTCCTGTTGTAGATAGCAGTGAAAAGCAAAATTATATGGCGCTGCTTAACCGCAATTCGTATGAAAAAGGTGGATGGGTTTTGCACATGCTCCGCAGAAAATTGGGAGATAGTTTATTTTGGAAAGGACTTCGCAATTATTATGCTGACTTCGCAGGAATAAATGCGTTAACCAGTGACTTGCAGAAAGTGATGGAAGAAGTTTCCGGTTTGAATCTTAACCAGTTTTTTAAGCAATGGTTGTACACAGCCGGTCATCCGGTACTGGATATTAAATGGACTTATAACAACAAGAAAAAATCATTGGCACTTCACATTACCCAGCAGCAAAAACAATTATTTTCTTTTCCTTTAGAATTTTCATTTAGTATCAGTGAATCAAAAAGTATAGATAAACGAGCTTTTGAAATACAGGATAAAGAAACAAACATAGAAATACCAATGCCTGCAAAACCAACACAGGTAATTGCAGATCCTGATACCAACCTATTGTTTCAGGGTAGTATGAAGGAGGCATAGCCTGCCTGCCTGGATGATATCATTTGTAATATTGAGATGAGTATTGATTGGCGCAGCATTCGCTTGGTATTCCCCGAAAACAACAATCATAATTTGTGGTTTAATTTTCTTCCCCTGATTTTATCCTGTAGTATTTTATTGATTGACGTTGCTGCATGCCATAATATATAAATGGTTGTGCCAATTTTTCTTGCCAATGGGTATTCAATTTTTACAAACAGATACACCGGCTCAAATGATTTTTTCTCTTTGGCTCGTTCAGCGATTTCATCAATAGCATCTTTAATAAGCATCACATTTTTATTTTCATTTTTTCAAGCGGGAACCAGTTAGCGTAATCCGCGTTCAAGGATACCGCACCCACATTTTTATGCCTGGAATAATAATTAATTGCGCCGGCCTGGCCATAATTATCGCAAGGAACCAGTGTATGTTCTTTATCAGTGAGGCTATTAAAAGCGCTGTCTATTTTGATATTATTGATTTGGCGATCATTAAAAAATTAGCCTGTAAAGTAGCGCCAGAAAAGGTTGTAGTAATTTCAATACTTCTTTACAATAATTAATCAGGGCTTAAATTGAAGAAAATGACTGCCCGTCGGCTACTACCTTTGCATCATCGAAAGGGATGCGCTGATTGATAGTGGTAAATCATTAAATAGTAATGACACTGTAGCAGCAAATACTACACCTACCCAACAACGCTCATAGCATTCCTCCTTATTGCCTGCCAGGATGAAGTAATAACAATTTTGACCATTACACTTTTCTATACATTCTATATGGATTTGCAATTGCATGTATTGTTATGAAAATAAAAAATATTAATAACCAAAAAAATTAAAAAAATGAAAAATTTTAAGAAAATTGCAGCAACATTTGTAGCACTCGTGATAGCAGGAACAGCAATCAATGCAAAGGCTCTAACGCCTTCTAATCCCTTTTCTTCTGAAGAGCCCTTTACTGTCAGGTATATGGGAAATGAAGGTGAGTATTTATTATTCCAGGTTATTGTTAACTCGGACAATACAAAAAACACCTCTTTTGAAATTTCGGATAAAGCGGAAGGTGAAATCTATGCAGCCAGCATCAACTCTCCCTATAAAGAACAAACATTGAAAATAGAAAAGAGGGACAACCAGGAATTAGATTTTAAACTGGTGATTGGTAAAAATGTATATTCAAGATCATTTGCCATATTATCAACAGTTGAGTTGGAAAGGAAATAAAAAAAATGTAAAAGTACCAGTTACCTGATCTGTTTGAGCGGCAGGATTAACGCTGGATTTTTCTTTCTTAAAATGCCGGTATATTGTTCACCTACAATATACCGGCATTTATATTTTTATGAAGACTGGTTGTACTTGCGCCGATCACGAGGCTAAGCAGAATGGTTTCCAGAATGGAGGATAGAAAGCTGCTAACATTAGCTTACCCGGCAAATCGGGGCTTATGATTATAGAAGAAGATTAGCCTGTTTTCTCCACATCAATTTTCCAGCAACAATGTCTCTTAATAGATACACAAAATCTGGGGCATTCTCGCCTGCAATGACCGTGAGTATTGTATGTATACCCGGAAAGAGATAAACTATTTAACAATCATTTATTTATTATCTACTGGTTTTATTTCGCAGCCTGGTACATAATTTTACCTTCCCGTTTCCTAAATATGCAAGGAGTTTCGCTTCGTATTTTTTCCACTTGGAATTCATTAGTGTTTTTAATCCAATGACATGACTGGAAGGTGTTAACGTTGCTAACGAAAAAGTACTGTGTTAAAATATAAAGTGATGTTAAAATTCATTAAATCAAAGGTGCCTGTTTTTATTATTAATGTTTCTTATTTATCAGCAATGTATATAAATACACTATGACTTGACGGACACTTTTGCTATATCGAATGAATAAAAAAATCGCAAATGATTGCTGGCAAAGTTATTATGTATGCCTCTGAAAGGCTTTACTACAGGAGGTTGTAGAGTTCAACGTGATTTTTATTTTTTCGCCATCAATCATTTGCAAACAAGAAAATGCTTTATATTTCGTTATTGTTTATGGTAATGTTATTTAATTATGAACTGTTAAAAGGATTGAATAATTTGAATTACAAAAGTCTTTTATTGAGCTGAAAAGGAAGGGGGTATTTGAACATCAACAGGTGGAAGAAATATTAATAATTTATTTTTTTATCGGTTGTTTTTAGAGTTGTTTGGTAATAAATATGAGCGATTTTTAAAAAATCTACATGTAATTTGTACGCAATTTGAATCAAAAAATCCTTTGGGCATCATTAATGTTTGCGTTTAAAATATACATCCAGCAAGGGATTGGAGCAAATTTGAACATTTTTAGAATAAATAAAGCTCTTGTAATTTAGTCTGTAATCAATAAAACTTCAGTCTACCTTTACATCATCAATAGCATTTAACTGTTGTTGTTAATCGTACTTTATCAATGTAGTAGATTTATAAAATGTAATCCTTTATCATTTTTCTACAAATTACTACAGCAAAAAATTTCGCAGGAAATTTTAAACGCTGCCAGCCATATAAAAAAATACCACAACGTTTGCACTTTTAATTAAGCCCGCTGTATGATAAAAATTTTACCCTGTTTACTGTTTGAAATAGTGAACAGAAAACAATGATTATCTAACAATAAAAATTAAAGATCATGACAAATTTAAAAAACATCGCAGTAGCAGTTGCTTCGATTGTAATATTTTCAAATATTACTCATGCACAGGCACTAAAGGCAAATTATTCGGTAAATTACGAAGAGCCACTAAAGGTAAAATACCTGGGTGAAGATGAAGGATATCTTTTATTCCAGGTAACCCTTAAATCACCAACCAGTTCATTGTTCGCCATTACGGATAAAAGCGAAGGAGAATTGTATTCAACCTATTTTTCCGACAATCTGAAAGTGCAAACTGTTAAGATTGAAAAAAGAGATGAGCAGGAATTAGCTTTTAAGCTTATTTCTGGAAAGAAAACTTATTCCAAGTCGTTTTCTGTAAACACCAGCAAGGTTGAAACTACCACCGTGGCCGAAAACAATAGCGTAACTACGTTATAATCACCGGCGATTAGTGAGTAGGTTGAGATATTAAGTTTAGTTACATGCAGCCTTGCTTTACAGTATGTGTAACAAGGCTGCATCTTGAAAATTTTTTGATTAGAAGAAAACGATTGGATTTAATGATGGAAGAAAGTTGTTGTAGAATTGTTGCGCAGCAGAAGAAAGAATGGAAGGGATAATACCTGAGTATGTTTTTAGAATATTAAGTAAGTACCCCGGCGGAAAAGTATATTAAGCGATACTTTTCCAACATCAAAATATTGGTTGTCAAAAACCGCTTACCTCTAAACTGTACTACCTTATTCAATTCGAGGGAACATTCGCCCGGACAATTGCCAACACTAAATCCTGGTTAGTACCCGGCTTAAACAAGGGTGCTTTTAAATCATAACAATCTTCTCTTCCGTATTTATTTTCCCGTTTCATGAATGGGTGTTCAAATACCTGCCGCAATAGAGTTTCATCATCGGCATTACATCCACGTTATGCGGCGTCAGAACTTTTACGAGGTAGGACAGTAATATCAATTTGCCACGGTTGAAATTAGGAACATAAGGTTTGTGCTTTTTACAAGGCAGGCTTTATAAATAAAAATCACCCGTTTATCGTACCCGATAAATGGGAAACAATAATTCTATAAAAATTAAAAATTAAAATCATGTCAAATTTAAAAAACATCGCAGTAGCAATAGCTTCAGTTGTAGTATTCAGCAATATTGCCAATGCACAGGTTGTAAAAGCAAATTATTCAGTAACTGCTGAAGATCCGCTTAAAGTGAAGTATCTTGGTGATGATGGTGATTACCTTCTTTTCCAGGTAACCCTGCAATCTAAAACACCGGAAAATACATTATTTGCAATTGATGACACAAATGAAGGAGAATTATACTCTTCTGCTTTGTCAAACAATTTTAAGGTGCAAACAGTTAAAATTGAAAAAAGATATAGCAACCAGGTGCTGAATTTCAAGCTGGTTTTGGGCAGGAAAATATATTCCAAATCTTTTTCGGCGAATACCAGCCTGGTTGAAAATACAATCGTTGCGGAAACCGATATCACCAGATTATAATTCTTACTTTTTTGTTAATCACTTTAAATTTATAATCCCTGTTGCTTTGTGGCCTTGAGGTAAGTACCATTACTTTCAGGGCTGCATCGCAGGGATAGTAAATTTATGAATTGCGCAAATACGTTTGCCCACTCGTTTACTTGAGTCTGTTTATATTTCGAAGTGGGCAGGAACAAATACCAGGATATCAGATTACTGCGACACTACGAGTACGGTTTACTGTTCTTCAAGCAGACTATGCTGTTTTTTTTCTAAAGAAAATAGCCGGGATAGTTTTTATATTACAAAGACAAATTCTACGGGGAATGTAATTTATAAAGAAGAGTCAATGCTATTGCTTCGTGTTTGCAATTCCAGGCGACTAATTGAATTCGTGAATTTTATTAATTTTAGCTAATCCTGTTTGTATTTAAAAAGCAATTGCGGCCTGCCGTCAATAAATGCTTTCTATTATTACCTGTGGCTGATTTTTTGCCACCATACAAATTCTATCTTTACAGATGGATAATTTCACCCTTGTTATATTTATCATAGCAATTCTCCTTGTCTTATCTGTATTTTCAGCTAATATCAGACTGCCATATCCCATACTTTTATTAGTTGTAGGTGTTGTACTTGGAATGCTCCCTTTCATACCTTCACTGGCACTTGATCCTGAAATTGTATTCCTGGTTTTTTTGCCACCTCTATTGTACGATGCTGCATCGAAAACTTCCTGGCTCGACTTTAAGAAGGAGATACGTCCTATTTCAACGCTTGCGATTACCCTGGTTTTTTTTACTACTATTGCCGTGGCATTGGCTGTGCACTATATCATACCTGGCTTTTCGTGGCCGCTTGCATTTGTGCTGGGCGCCATTGTATCACCTCCCGATGCGGTAGCAGCAACCAGTATAACCAAGGGACTTGGGCTCAACAGGAGAGTGATCACTATTATAGAAGGGGAAAGCCTTGTAAATGATGCATCGGCATTAATTGCCTACCGTTATGCAGTAACGGCGGTGTTGAGTGGCGTTTTTGTATTCTGGAAGGCGGGCCTGGGTTTTTTAATAGTAGCCGCAGGCGGTGTGGGGATTGGTTTATTGCTTGGCTATATATTGGTAATTGCTCATCGAAAAATAACGGATAATTCCATTGTAGAAACCAGCCTTAGCCTGCTTACACCCTTTATGGCTTATGTTTTGGCGGAACGGTTTCATGTTTCCGGGGTGCTGGCAGTGGTAACGGCTGGTTTTTTTATAAGCTGGAACGCAAGAGAAATATTTACTTTTCGAACAAGAATTCGAACAAGGATTGTTTGGGATACCGTGATCTTTGTTTTTAACGGACTGATTTTTATTTTGATTGGCCTGCAGATGCCCGGAATCATTTCCCGGTTTAAAGAACATGGATTTATTCAAATGTTTGGGTATGGTTTGCTTGTTACCTCAGTCACCATCGCTGTTCGGATCATCTGGGTATTTGTGGGATCATACAGCCCGGTAATATTCAGGCGGAAAAATCCGGTAAACGCGGAGAGCGATATGGAGGAACCAATTTCATGGAAGAATGTGCTTGTAGTAGCCTGGACGGGTACACGCGGAGTGGTGAGTTTGGCCACTGCTTTAGCCTTGCCCATAGTCCTGGAGAATGGCAGGGCTTTTCCGATGAGGGAACAGATTTTGTTTTTTACATTTATAGTTATTTTATTTACCCTGGTGGTGCAGGGGTTAACACTTCCGCTACTCATTCGTATGTTAGGTATAAAAACGGAGGAGGGACTGCAACAACAGGAAGACAAGGACCTTGAGCTGACCCTAACGGAAAATACACTTCGGTTTATTAATCGTGATTTTCCGGTAGAACTGGATGATAAAGTAATGGAGCAGATTAGGAAAATTTACGAAACCAATTACAGCATATTGGCCCGGAAGAAGGGGAAGGATTCGATCAACCGTTCCAACCAGGTAAGCCAGTTAAACTTTATTATTCAGTTGCTGTCAGCGCAGCTTGAAATTGTAAAATACCAGCGTGAGCTGTTGCTCAAATTTCAAAAGGAGGGTACGTTTAATGAGGATACCATCAGTAAGGCCGAGCTGGCCTTAGACATTGAGGAATTGCGGCTTAACAGTATGATGGCAAAAAGAGAAGAAAATTTATGACATGGGTTTAACAAGGAATCTACATGCTAATACTGATAACGGTACAATGAATTTACCGCAAGAATAAATCTTATATGATCTTCAATTTATCAACTGAATAAAAAATCGATATCATTTTCCGTCAATGCTTTTACAAAGCCTTCTTCTTCACCTATCAGGTCTTCTGCTAATTTCTTTTTCCGTTGTTGCAACTGCATGATCTTTTCTTCGATGGTGTTCCTGCAGATCATTTTATAGGCAAATACATTCTTCGTTTGCCCGATACGGTGTGTTCGGTCAATGGCCTGCTGCTGCACGGCTGTATTCCACCAGGGATCAAATAAAAATACATAATCCGCCGCCGTTAAGTTAAGCCCTGCATTACCTGCTTTCAGGCTTATCAGGAAAACTTTTTCTACAGAATTTTCTTCCTGGAAACTGTTTACCAGTTCCTGTCTTTTATCAACGGGGGTGGTTCCGTCAAGG
>JANPIJ010000015.1:0-46072 GCA_031424955.1 Ferruginibacter sp.
ACCCTTGGCTGCTGGACAAGAAATGGGATAACCTACCTGGGAGCAGCTTTCACCAACAAGCTAACCATTACCATTGAAGTTACCAAAACACCTGAAACATCCCGGCTACCGGATTTTAATAATGCCGTGGCTGTAGAAAAAAAGTATTGGGTTGACTTCTTTAACCAACAGGTACCCCCATTAAAAACCAACGATAAAATACTTACCCAAACCTACTACCATGCCTGGGTAACTTTTTGGAGTAATCGTTGGGAAGGTGGCGATGGCCTTACCCCTAATCCGTATATGGCGAGTGCAGCTTTTATGTACCCGCTACAGTTTTTTTGGGATGAATTTTACCATGCTGTTTTATTAGCTGATTTAAATGACCCTAAACTGGCTTATCAATTCATTGATAATTTTAGATTTGCACAAGCACCTGATGGCGGTATGCCTGGCGGGCTTAGCTTTACCAGAAACGTGGCCGAATACCGAAAAGAAGTAGCCACTAAAGGTTCGAACGATATGCAACCTGTGTTGCTCGGAGTAACCCTTAGCCAACTCAGCAACAAGCCTGGATGGCCTACAAACAAAATTAAAACCATGTACGATACTTACAATAAATACGTGAACTGGTTGTACAAATACAAGGATGTTGATAAAAATGGGTTGGTAGAATATACCAACAGTTTTAATTCAGGAGCGGATGATTCGCCCCGTTTTGACAGCCTGTATGCAAAAGGTTATCATATTGGTGTAATGCAGCCTGTAGAAGGTGTTGAGCAAAATGTTTGGTTATCCTTAATGCACTATAATTTATCTAAAATGGCAGGCACACTGGGCCTTACAAATGCAGCAAAAATTCATGAAAAAAAAGCAGCCTTGCTGGAATCGAAAATTGAAAAATATTTTTGGAACGAAGCCGATGGCATGTATTACGATATCAACACCACTACCCATCAACAAATAAAGGTAAAATCTGAATTTACTTTTATGGCCCTGTTTTTAAAAAATGCAAACAAGGACAGAATTAAACGATTGATTACCGAGCATCTAACAAATCCAAAAGAGTTCTGGCTGAATTACCCGATACCCAGTGTGGCATTTTCAGAACCATCATTTACAGAGTCAACCATGTGGAGAGGACCTGTTTGGCCAAATGTTAACTGGTTAATTTGTCTTGGATTGGAGCAACAGGGTTACAAAGACATTGCCAAAGAACTGGCACTTAAAACGGTTAAAATGGTAGGGCCGCAATACACTGGCGATACCTGCACCCGTGGCCCAAGGTTCAATGAATGGTTTAACCCAATAACCGGACAGGCTTATGGCAATGAAAACATGAGTTGGAGTTGCACGGTGGCCGATTTAATTTTAAGATTTTTGAATGATTGATACAAATTATAATATTCCGTAATTTTCCTATCCCCGCATTCCTTCAACCACACTTACCGGAAACAATGGTATCTTTTTCTTGCGCCACGTAAAAGCAAAAAAACCAGTAATGCAGTGGTACAACAAGCTGTCAATTTTGTTATACTAATGTTGGCCATTGCTAAAAAGCTTTATTTTCACTTGCCACGTAAAAAATAATATAGCTTACGTTAAAATTCTATCCATTGAGTAAACTTAATTTACTGGTAAAACTCTCTCTAATGAGTTTGCAACTACTGTTTGCTGCTGTTGCAAAAAGTAATAATATCAACGATCTGATTGTATTGCAAACTAAAAACACGTCAGCGGTTTATGGCGTTAGCAATGACTCAATAGTGCATTTATACTACTACGGCAAAAAGTTACATAATACAACTGATTTCAAAAAGTATGATGCCCCGTCGATTGGCGCAATCATAAGTGCTTATGCCGGCCAAACGTTTACTGAACCAGCTTTACAGGTTATTCATGCAAACGGATTGCTATCAACTGAGTTAAAATACATCAATCATACTACCGAAAAATCCAGGGATAATATTGAAACTATAAAAGTGCTATTGAAGGATAATGTATTGTCTTTTTTTGTTACAGTAAATTTTAAAGTCTATTATAACGACGACATCATTGAAACATGGTGTACCTACAAAAATGAAGAAACCGGATTAGTAACCCTGAAGAAATTTGCGTCCGCTTCTATACCTGTTTTATCAGAAAAATATTTTCTAACCAAATTCTACGGTTCCTGGTTTGGCGAAATGAAAATGGAAGATATTGAGTTAAAACAAGGCATTGTAAGTTTGGAATCAAAACAAGGCGTTCGTACATCACACAATTTTAATCCATCTTTTATTGTTTCACTTAATCAGCCTGCAAATGAAAACGACGGAGAGCTTATAGGTGGAACACTTGCCTGGCCTGGATCATGGAAACTAAGTTTTGAAAAAGATGCAGAAGAAAAACTGCATATAACAGGCGGCATAAATGAGTTTGCCTCAAGTTATCCTTTACAGCCCGGCGAAGCATTCTCTACCCCACCACTTTTATTTACCTACAGCAGTGAAGGCAAGGGCCTCATGAGCCGTAATTTTCATAGTTGGAGTAGAAAATATGGTATGCAGGATGGCAGTGAACTGAGGCCCATTGTGCTAAACAGTTGGGAAGGTAATTTTTTTGATTTTGATGATAAAAAAATTACTGCCATGATAAAAGATGCTGCTAAAATGGGCATTGAAATGTTTGTACTGGATGATGGCTGGTTTGGCAGCAATAAATACCAACGTGACAACGATGACAGGGCTTTAGGCGATTGGGGTGTAAACAAAAAAAGATTTCCCAACGGGCTGGAAAGTGTTATTAATGAAGCTAAAAAAAATAATATAAAATTTGGCATTTGGGTAGAACCAGAAATGGTAAACCAAAAAAGCGAAGTATATGAAAAGCATCCAGAATGGGTATTGAAAGAAACAGGTCGTAAACAATATATCGAACGAAACAATTACGTGCTGGATTTAACTAACCCGGCAGTACAAGACTTTGTTTATCAATCTGTACAAAAAGTGATTGTACAAAATCCTTACATATCGTATGTAAAATGGGATTGTAACAGCCCGGTAAATAATCCTTTTGCTCCCTACCTTACAGCAACTGCGCAGGAACAATTGTGGGTTAAATACATCCAGGGATTCTATAAAGTTTGTGACAGTTTAATAAAGACATTTCCAAACATTACCTTCCAGGTATGCGCTAGTGGCGGTGGCCGGGTTGATTATGGTTCTTTAAAATACTTTCATGAATTTTGGGCCAGTGATAATACCGATGCACTTCAAAGGGTGTTCATTCAAAATGGCACTTCCTATTTTTTTCCGGCAATAGCAATGGCGGCGCATGTGGCCAAATCTCCTAATGGAATTACGCAACGAACTACACCGCTTAAATGCCGTTTTGATGTAGCCATGAGTGGCCGTTTGGGTATTGAATTGTTGCCTGCTGATTTGAATGCAGATGAAATTGAATTTGCAAAAAATGCGGTTAACACCTACAAAAATATTCGTCCAATCATTCAGTTGGGCAACCTGTACCGGCTAAGTTCCCCCTACCAAAGCAGTCTTGCATCACTGATGTATGTTTCAGATGATTCCTCCAAAGCGGTAGCATTTGTTTATCAAACCCAGCGTTTGTTTGGCGATTTTTATCCTCCTATTAAATTGAATGGCCTCAACCTTGTTAAGAATTATAAAGT
Organism: Ferruginibacter sp.; assembly: GCA_031424955.1. Taxonomy (GTDB): domain Bacteria; phylum Bacteroidota; class Bacteroidia; order Chitinophagales; family Chitinophagaceae; genus Ferruginibacter. Next base: position 3,653 of record JANPIJ010000015.1, read on the forward strand.
AACAGAAATAAATGTGGCTGCAAAAGACCAGAAAAAATTTACAGAGGCAGCGTCTGTTTACTCCGGTGAATTTTTAATGAAGCAAGGTCTTAACTGTGTGTATTGGGGCAAACAAGGTGCTTTATCGGTAAACCTGATGAGTGAATTTGCAAGTGCTGTTTTTTTATTGGAAGAACTGTGATCAAGACGTTTTTAAAATGCATAAAAGATTAAAATATGAGTTGGACTATTTTTTTTATGAGCCAGGCAGAAGTACTACTATTAAGCTTCGGTGGCGTCGCACTCTTGTACATTTTATCTTTATTGAGCAAAATAACAACCCAATAATGTATCCCTTTCCAATTATATAAATGATTTCTAAATCAACATAAAAATGAAAAATAAAACCCATCAAAAAAAAGGTAGCCCGCCTTTATTCAGATACGTACTAATTGCAGTTAGCTTTTTTTTATCAGCAATAGCATTGGCAAACACTTCCCCTATCAAAATCACCATTGCACCCAATCAGCCGGGCATAATTACTTCCATCATACAAAAGGCAATTGATTCTTGTGGTGCCAACGGTGGAGGCGTGGTTTTTTTTCCTGCAGGAAAATATTTAACGGGTGGCATTGAGTTAAAAAATAAGGTTACTTTACTTACAGAGAAAGGCACGCTGATAGAGGGAAGCAGCCAATATGCAGACTACAAAAATGATGCTTTTATTTTTGGCGAAAAGCTTACAGATATTGCAATACTCGGCAAAGGAACTATTGATGGAGTCGATTGCAATAATCCTGATGGAGAGGAGGGATTTAGAGGACCGCATTGTATCCGGCTGATCAATTGTAAAAACATTGCTATTAAAGAAATCAGTATTAAAAACTCCGCCAACTGGGCAATGAACTTCAGGTACTGTTCCAATGCTTCTATTCAAAATGTTTCCATCCGTGGCGGCCATGACGGGCTGCATACCAGGTTCTGTAACAATTTCACGGTAACCGGATGTGATTTCCGAACTGGTGACGATGCATTTGCCGGCAACGACAACCGGGATTTTTTAATAACTGATTGTAAAATAAACACCTCCTGCAATGGCTTTAGAATTGGCTGCTACATTTTTACTGTAAAACGATGCATGTTTTGGGGACCGGGAGAATACGTTCATAGAATAGCGAAACGGAATAATATGCTTGCTGCATTTGTACATTTTTCGCCAATGGATGATGGAGCAAAAATGATTAGCGGCAACTGGCTTATCGAAGATATTACTGTTAAAAACGTTGACTATTTTTATAGATACAATTTTATAGATGGGCTTTGGCAAACTGGTATGCCAGCTACAAATTTGAGTTTTAACCGTGTTAAAGCAACAGGTTTGATAAGCGCCTTCAATATTATAGGGGATACTGCCCGTAAGTTCAATCTTTCCATACAAAATTCTTCTTTCGCATTTCGGGAAGGTGCCGCATTTACAACAGATTCTTTTGAAGGTGTAAAAATGCGATCACAAACCTTTTTTTATGCCACTTATTTTAACCAGGTTAAACTACAAAATGTTACCGTGCAAAAGAAGGGAGCCTTACCTGTTTTCAATTGTACAGCTGGTAATTCAATCATATTAAACCGTACAAAATTTATTACCGGAGACAATAATATTCCTTATTCAATAATGGGCGTAAAGAGCGCAACAAGGGATGGGATGATATTTAATACGACCGGTAAAATTATTAAGCAATAACCTTATTTACAAAAGCATGCTCAGGCTATTTTTAATTATCTATTTGATTGTAGCTGCTGCTACTGATTTAAAAAAAGAAGCGCCAGGCTTAAATAAAGACGAAAAGGTATTTGAGGTAATTGCGGGAAAATCAATCATGAAAATAAGCGCCGAAGGTGGAAGGATTATTTCATTCAGGTTGGGAAATAAAGAACTGATTATAAATAAAAGCGAGCATGAAAACTTTGGTTCCACCTTATGGACAGCTCCTCAAAGCGATTGGGGATGGCCGCCTTACGCCACTTTAGATAGCCAGGAATACCGGGTTGAAAAACTGGGCGATACTTTAAAAATGACCAGTAAACCTGATTTAAAAAGTGGGCTTCAATTTGAAAAAACATTTCTTGCAATCAACAATCATTTCATCAGGGTGGAGTATTTAATTCGAAATATTAGTGCAAAAGAAAAAAAATTGGGCGCATGGGAAGTAACCCGTGTTCCCTGCGGTGGATTGGCTTTTTTTCATGCAGGTGGCAAAGGGAAGGTTCCCGAATCTAGTTTAAAAATCGATTCATTGCAAGACAGCGTTAACTGGGTATTGATTGATAAAAAACCAATACCGAAACATCAGAAATTATTCGCTACTGCCAGCGAAGGATGGCTGGGATATGCGTTTAACGATATGTTGTTTATTAAACAGTTTCCAGATACAAAGCCGGAAGATTATTCTCCAAAACAGGGAGAAATAGAAATTTATGTCAACAAAGAAAAAAGCTATGCTGAACTTGAAAACCATGGTGCATACAGCTTGTTGCGACCTGGCCAATCGCTCAGTTATGTGGTAAACTGGTTTTTGCTGCCGATTCCAGAAGGAATAAATAGCAGGCACCCCAACCAACAACTGTCCATTTTTTTGACAAATAAAATCAATGCAAGTAAGGCCAGGCGTTATGGTACAAAGTCAAGCTAGCTTTAATTATCATGCTATCACCATGTTTATAATTATGATAATGATAAAAAAAAGTATCAACTCAAAATTTAAAGTTTTAACCATAGTTACATTAATGTTGACTGGTATTAGTTGCTTTAATTATGCCAAAGCCCAGTATAACACAACCGTTGGCCAAAAATACTTACTGGTGAATGGCAAACCTACCTTTATAAATGGTGCAAACTATTCACCATCCACTGGCTGGTTTCAAATACTGGATAATTGGAATGCGCCATCCATTGCAAAAGATATGGATTCGTTGAGAAGTGTAGGAATTGATTTTATTCGTTTTATGCCGTTATGGTATTTAACCCAACCCGAAAAAAATAAATTTGATCAGCAAAAAATAGACAGACTAAATGAACTGGTAACCATTGCCGGGAAAAAAAATATACAGGTACAACCAGCTCTAATTACAGGGTGGCTTGATGGCGGAATTTTTACCCCCAAATGGATTGACAAAAATATGTTTACCGATCCGGTACAGATTGCGGCCACGGCAACTATGGTTAAAACCATTTCAAAATCACTTAGCAAAAATCCTTACGTACATAGTTACGATTTTGGCAACGAAATCAATGCCCTAAAAGCTGTTGGAGGATACCAGGCAACACCTGAACAAACCAAAACCTGGATGGCAACCATGTACAAAGCTTTTAAAGAGGGATATCCAAACAGACTGGTAACAAATGGTATTGGAACAGGGTATGATGAATTTTTTCCGATGGAGCATATAGCACCAGCCAGCGATTATATGTCGGCACACTCCTACTCCTATTTTCATGCCACTATTTTAGATGATCCCTGGTTTGGTTTACGAAGCACTTACAGCACCAACCTTATGATTGCCTGGGCAAAGATGGCGGGCAAACCTGCATTAATGCAGGAAACTGGCATATCGGGCGATTGGGTAAGCCAGGAACAACGGGCAAAATACCTGGAACTGCAATACTACAGTTGCTGGGCCGACGGTGCAGCAGGCTTTGTTTGGTGGTGTTCGCATAATATTGATACCGCCTTCAGGGTAAAACCTTCAGCAGATGGCCGTGAATTTGTTGGGAATGGTAAGTTTGATCCGTTAGAATACCAGATGGGATTATTAGATGTTGACAACAACAAATTACCCCTTGCTTATACCTTTAAAAAATGTATCGATTTTGCGGCCAAACTTGGTTTAGATTGGGTTGACAAACTGCCCGTATGTTACATAATAGCTCCTGAAACAGTATCGTTAAATAATTACTTTCATAAAAATATTAATGCCTACGTTTTAGCAAAACAAAACCATGTTGAAGTAAGATATTTAAGAGAAAATACTCCCGTACCTGCAGATGCTTCCTTTGTAATAGTTCCAGGCATATCCATCAAGCCGGTAAACCAACAATATATTTCACAATACCTGCAAACCGGCGGTACGGTTTATCAATCATATTACAACGATTTCGCTCCAAATATAAATGTAACCCAGGACATGAGTTATAACATTGATTCCCCCACAGAAATACTTATAAGCAAACATATAGCTCCTTTGAATTTACTTGAAAAATTTCCGATGGCGGGGCATTTAAAAATGGCCCAGATGAATTATTCTCAAAACTATGAAACGCTATTAAAAGTATGTCCCAATTGTGCAAATCATAGCCTTAACGAAAAAGGAGATGGCGTATTTTTTAAAACCAAAGTGGGAAAAGGTAATTTTTTTTATACCCGTTTAAATGTGGAAGAATCTCTTTGTGATACTTATAACCCATGGGAAAAAGATGAATCTTTTAAATTGTATGCTGTCTTAAAACCTCAACAGGATATTGATATTGATTCAAAGTTTATTGAATTGTATCACAAAAAGAATGAGCAGGAAGAAATTGTAATCCTTCTCAATCATTCTTACGAAAACCAGGAAACCAACCTGGCTTCAAAAAATCACATCAGCTTAAAAAATCGCAAAACAGGAGAATTTATAGGAAATGGAAAAGAGTTTACAATTAAGTTGAAACCAGCTGAGGTGCTATTTTTAAAATTAGAAAAACCATAAAAATTAACAAATGAAACAAATAACCTGTTGCAAGAAAGAATTCCCCATTCATCTAATTACCAATAGTTCTTATTTTTCAAAAATTAAAGAAAAGGAACAATTGCTAATACCTCCGCAAAGCCTGCTTGCCAGCGGATTTAAACAGCTAAAAAGAACGTTCATTATTTGTACGGCATTCCTTAGTTTTTTACAGCATGCCAATTCGCAAACAACAGAAATAAATAAAACAATGAATACAGAATACCAGGCCATCCATACACACTTATACAATGAATTAATTCCTTTTTGGGAAAAGAATGCCGTTGATAAAACTTACGATGGATTCATGACAAATTTTGATGCCAATGGATTGGCACTGGATATGCCCGAGAAATATTTGAATTCGCAGTGCCGTATGATCTGGTGGTTTTCACAATTGAACAGCGTTGTACCTTCTGCATCCAATAGGGAAAAAGCAAAGCAAGGCGTTGACTTTTTGATTAAGTATTTATGGGACGATAAAAACGGTGGCTGGCGCTGGAAAGTAAAGCGGGACGGCTCACCAATTGATGATGGGAAAATAGTTTACGGGCAAAGTTTTGCTATATATGCATTGGCCGATTATTACATTTCAACGGGTGATAAGCGTGGTTTGGAATATGCCGAAAAAACTTTTGACCTGTTACAAAAATATTGTGCTGATACCTACAATGGTGGTTATTACGAGAACCTCGAAAGCAACTGGTCTCCGGCACAAAATGGGTTTAGTGGCGGCGACAGAAAAGGGTTGGATACACACATGCACCTGATGGAAGCCTTTACCTCTTTATATTCAGCATCTGGAAAAGAACTGCATAAAAGAAAACTAATTGAAATCATTAATCTTATCAGTGAAAAAATGGTAGATCATACTGCAGGCTCTGGGCTCAACCAATTTGACCTGGCATGGAACCCACTACCTGCTATCAATATTAAGAGAACCTGGAATGCTGAAAGAGAGGGCGAAAAACCGGCCGATCCAACCGAGACAACTTCTTACGGACACAATACTGAATTGGTTTGGTTGATGGTGAGGGCTTTGAATGCAGCCGGAGAACCCGTTGAAAAATATAAACCCATATTTAAATTATTACTGGATAATGCGGTGAAGTATGGTGTTGATTTTGAAAAAGGTGGTATTTACAGAGACGGGCTACGAAAAGGTGGTGCACTGGTACTGGAAAAAGAATGGTGGCAACATACAGAATCCCTCGTTGGCTTTTTAGAGGGCTATGAATTATTTGACGATGTCCGTTACTACGAAGCATTCAAGACAATCTGGAATTTTATTGATACCAAAATGATTAACCACCAGGCAGGAGAATGGAGACAGCTGCTCGACCGGGATGGCAAAGTAATTGACGGCAATATTGGCAACGAATGGAAAGTGGCTTACCACTCAGGAAGATCTATGATGGAATGTGATAGAAGATTAAAAAAATTGAAAGAAAAATAATGGGAGTGGAAAAGTTAAAATGAACTAGTCCTTTAATTTATTTTACAGAAACAAAGCTGCTTTTTATTAGTTTATCTGCTTGTCAAATTTGATGATTCAGGAGTCGTAAAATGTAAAATATGAACGTACAGAAAAAGATTGTGTTGTTATTGACTGTTTTTTCATTTAATCTGGCATCATCGCTAATTGCACAAACCATCTCACAAAATTGGAAATTTAGACAAGCAGATAAAACGGTGTGGTATCCGGCTGCAGTACCAGGTTCTATACATACAGATTTGCTTAAACACAAATTAATACCCGATCCCTATTACAGAGATAATGAAAAGTTAGTACAATGGGTAGAGACAAAGGATTGGGAATACCAAACAAGTTTTGATATTACCGCCGACGCATTTTCGAACACAAATTTGGATCTGCTATTTAAAGGCTTAGATACATACGCCGATGTGTACCTGAATGATTCTCTCATTTTAACTGCAGACAATATGTACCGCAGTTGGAATGTTAATTGCAAAAAAATTTTAAACCCTACAAATAATGTATTACGCATCTTGTTTCACTCAGCGGTAAATGAAGGATTGAGAAAAGCTGCCTTGTATAGCTACCGGCTGCCCAACCACAATGAGAAAACAACGGAGAGTAGAAAAAGCGGAAGTCAAACCCGCAAATCGCCGCACCAGTTTGGATGGGATACACACCCACGCTTAGTAAGCTGCGGAGTATGGCGGCCTATCGTATTAAAAGCATGGTCAGTAGCTAAAATAGAAGACATTTTTTTTGAGCCAATAAAGGTTTCTGCCACCACTGCCAGCTATAATGTTAATACAAACATCACTGCACAAAAAGAGAAAAATTACACGTTATCCCTTTACCTAAACAGTACAAAAAAACCAATCGCCCAACAAACTATTTCAGTAAAAAAGGGAGCCAATAATAAAACTATCAATCTAACCATTAATAATCCTGCGCTTTGGTGGCCTAATGGTATGGGCAAGCCGAATTTGTATAATACAAGAATGGTGTTAAGAGATGAAACTGGCATAGTGGATGAGATAACCACCAAAATTGGTGTGCGTACCATTGAAGTAGTTCGGGAGAAAGATTCAATCGGTAAAAGTTTTTATTTTAAGGTGAATGATTTGCCGCTGTTCATAAAAGGCAGCAATTATGTACCAGCCGACGCACTCGTTACAAGGATTACCAACCAGCAAACTACCGACATTATAAGCGCTGCCATAGATGCCAACTTAAACCTGCTACGGGTGTGGGGTGGAGCCATTTATGAAAACGATTTGTTTTACGATTTATGCGCTCAAAAAGGATTTCTGGTGTGGCAGGATTTTATGTACGCCTGTTCCATGTATCCAGGCGATACCGCCTTTTTAGAAAATATTAAACAGGAAACAATTGAAAACGTAAAACGATTGCGCAATAATCCTTCACTGGCTTTATGGTGTGGCAATAATGAATTGATTTCCGGGTGGTTTGAATGGGACTGGCCAAGAAAACCTGCATTAAATATTTCAGCCACTGACTCGGCTCAAATTTTTCATGATTACCAAAAAATATTTAATGACATTATACCAACAGTAATTAACCAATACAATCCACAAACATTTTATTGGCCATCCTCTCCTGGAAGTGACCCTGGCATCAAATCTTCGTTCACTTCCGGCGATTTGCATTACTACCTTGTATGGTACGGCTCTCAATCTATTCAATCTTATAAAACTGCTATTCCACGATTTATGAGTGAGTATGGAGTCCAATCTTTCCCATCTTATTATACTCTAAAAAAATATCTTGCACCCGAGGATCAAAATCTTTTTTCTCCCGTAATGATGACCAGGCAAAAAAGTGAAATGCCCTGGATTTCGCCGGATATGGAAGGCAATAAAATGCTGGTCCGATATCTTGACGAAGATTATAAAAAACCCAAAGATTTTGAAAGCCTTGTGTATCTAAGCCAGCTTTTTCAGGCCGATGCAATTAAGATAGCCAGCGAAGCTCACCGAAGCAACAAGCCACGCTGTATGGGAAGTATGTACTGGCAGTTTGCAGATGCCTGGCCCAACATTGGCTGGTCTGTAATTGATTATTTGGGTAAGAAAAAAGCGGCGTTCTATATCTCCAAAAAAGCATTTAAACCCATCGCAGTTATTCCTGCCTTAACAGATACAGTTATTGGGGCCAATACTCAATTAAATGTTTTTATTAACTCGGATAATAACAAAACCGTAGCTGGTAAGCTCAATATTAAACTGTTAGATTTTAGCGGTAAAATATTGTTTGCAAAAGAAATTGATGTGCAGGTATCTCCACTTTCAAACAGTATCTTCTATACAATTCCTGTAAACGAATTATTAAAAGGATTGAATAAAGACGAGTTGGTATTTTCTACTACGTTAACGGAGAATAGCATATCACTGTCAGAAAATCTATTGTACTTTAATCATCCCAAATTTTTACAATTACAAAAACCAATACTCAAAACAACTATTGTAAAACAAGCCGATGGGTATGCTATTGAATTGCTGGCAAATACACTGGCCAAATCAGTTTATCTATCCCTTCCAAATGGTGGTGATCATTTTTCGGATAACTTTTTTGATATGTTGCCCAACCAAAAACTAACAATTAAGCTGGATACAAAACTTACATTAAACGAATTAAAAAAGCAATTAACGATTCGTTCGCTTACTGATTGCGAACAATAAATCAGTCAACGAAACATGATTACCTAACTGTCCAAAACGAGCGTCTAGTCATTAAAAAAAATCTTTATGAAAAAAATTAGCTGTGTGTTTTTTACTGCCCTAATCTTATTGGTAGTAAATACAAAAGCGCAAAAAAAAATTGATTACGTAAATCCATTTATAGGAACTGCCGGCCATGGACATACTTACCCAGGTGCTGTGTATCCTTTTGGTATGGTACAGCTAAGTCCGGATAACGGAACAGAAGGTTGGGACTGGAGCAGTGGCTATCATTATTCTGATAGTGTGATTGCTGGCTTTAGCCATACTCATTTGAGCGGCACCGGTGTGGGCGATTTGTATGATATATCCATTATGCCAACGGTAAACGAAAACGTCAGCATCAAACCCATGTTTTCTAAATTTAGCCATGCAGATGAAAAAGCTTCTCCGGGTTATTACAGCGTACTGCTGCAGACCAGCGGCATAAAGGCCGAGTTTACTACAAGTGAAAGAGCTGGCCTTCATTGCTATACATTTCCAGAGAGTAATGATGCCATCATCCGCTTTGATGCAGGCTTTCGCCTCAACAATAATTTACCTACCGATACCTATATCGAAATTGTAAACGACACTACACTAATCGGCTACAAACGCAGTACGGGCTGGGGAATCGACAAGTTGATGTATTTTGCCGCCCGGCTGAGCAAGCCATTTAAAAGACAGGAAATTTATGCAGATGGCAACCTAAGGTTGGGTAGCAATATTGCAGGCTCAAGATCCAGTAAAGCAGTATTGCATTTTAATACAAAAGCTGGCGAATCCATTTTAATTAAAGTTGGTTTATCATCCGCAAGCCAGGAAGGTGCTTTACTAAGCCTTACAGAAATTGCAGGCTGGAACTTTAATGCTGCCAGAACAAATGTAGAAAACGCCTGGGAAAAAGAACTATCTAAAATCAATTATTCGACGCAAAGTAAAAAAGACCTGGAAACATTTTACACGGCTTATTACCACACCATGCTGGCTAACGTAACCTTCAGCGATTTAAATAACCAATACCAGGGTGGCGATGGTAAAATGCATACTGCTAAAAATTTCAAACAGTTATCCATTTTCTCTTTGTGGGATACGTTCCGCTCAGCCAATCCGCTTTATACCATTACACATCCTGATATGGTGCAGAACCTTATTAAATCTTTCCTTGCATTTTATGATGAATATGGCTTGTTGCCTGTATGGGTATTGCATGGCAACGAAACCAATTGCATGACCGGCTACCATGCGGTACCGGTAGTAACAGATGCTATCTTAAAAAGCATTGGTGGTTTCGATGTCAACAAGGCTTATGCCGCCATGAAAAAAAGCAGTATGCAGGACATTCGTGGCACCAAGGCCTACCGCATGTATGGCTACCTGCCGCAAGACAGTGCAAGCTATTCGGTAACCGTTACACTTGAATATGCTTATGATGACTGGTGCATTGCACAGGTAGCAAAAAAGCTAAATAAAATGGCTGACTACAACTACTACATCAATCGCTCCATGGCTTATAAAAAACTGTTCAATCCAGCAACTGGTTTTATGCAGGGCAAAAACAGCGATGGCAAATGGCTGCCCAATTTTGACCCTTACAATTCAGATCATTTTCAGCGCAGCGCCATTTATATTGAGGGTAATGCATGGCAGCACAGTTGGTTTATACCGCATGATATACAAGGCCTGATTAATGCTCATGGCGGCAGGCAGGCATTCACCAACAAACTGGATTCTTTGTTTACCGAAAACTCTGACTTGCATGGCAGCAATGTTTCGCTTGATATCAGCGGCCTGATTGGACAGTATGCACAGGGCAACGAACCATCGCACCATATCCCCTTCATGTACAATTATGCGGGGCAGCCATGGAAAACACAGTATTGGGTAAGAGAAATAATGGACAGCCTTTATAACAATACGCCACTCGGATTATGTGGCAATGAAGATTGTGGCCAAATGAGCGCCTGGTATGTGTTTGCAGCGGTAGGGTTATACCCTTGCAATCCAAGCAGCGGGCAGTATGTATTCAGCAGCCCGCTGATGAATGAGGCAACCATTAATGTTGGCAATGGAAAATTTTTTACCGTAAAAGCCATCAACAATAGTAAAGAAAACAAGTATATACAATCGATCAAATTAAATGGCAGGCAGTACAATAAAATCTTCATCACTCATGCCCAATTGCAGCAAGGTGGGCAGCTTGAATTTGAAATGGGGGCAGAACCCAATAAAACTCTATGCACATTGCCGGAGAGTATAGCGTCGTCTGTAAGTGCAATAGGCAAATAGCCATTTATTTTCAATGGAACAACAATTTAATTGATGATCATTTAAACCTATTAAGCAACGCAAGGGTAAAATTCATCTTACACTTAAATACAATAAAAATGAGAAAAATGGTAAGTATTAAAAGATTGGTTTTCGTTTTTTCAATATTGTCATTTGCCATATCGTGTAAACAGCCAGTCAATGATTTGGCTTCGAACGTAAATGTATTTATTGGAACACAAGATCGTGGAAACCTTTACCCCGGTGCAACCGTGCCATTTGGAATGGTACAACTTAGCCCTGATAATACTGAAGATGGTGAATTTATTGCCGGGTACCAATACAACTATAATTACATTCATGGTTTTAGTCACACCCATTTAAGTGGGCTGGGAATAGGTGACCTTACCGATTGCCTTATAATGCCAACTACCGGCAAGTTACATTTAAACTATAGTCCCAAAAATATCAGAGGTGAGGGTTATCAATCAAAAATCACGAAATCAACCGAACATGGATCGCCTGGTTATTACGCAGTACACCTCGACGACTATGATGTTGATGTAGAATTAACTGCTACCGAAAGAGTCGGCTTTCATAAATACACATTCAACGATAAGGGCAATGCGAATATATTAATTGACATGTCGTACCTGAATGCCCAACCCTGGCCAAATTTAGAAATTAAAAGTGCCTTTATAAAAAAGATTGACAATACAACCCTGGTAGGTGGCCGACTGGTAAGTAATTGGGCTCCGAACCGGTTTGTATTTTTTGCCGCTAAATTTTCCGAACCATTTAACTCAATTGGTTTTGCTGCCGGAGACACCATTCAAACGAATACCGATTCGGCAGTATCAAAAAATGTGAAGGCCTGGGCTTCCTACAATATTTCTGGAAAAACAACCATCAAAATTAAAGTTGCCATGTCATCGGTTAGTGCCGAAGGTGCATTAGCCAATCTTAATGCCGAATTACCTGGTTGGGATTTTGAAGATACCCACGCAAAAGCCCGCCAGAAATGGAATACAGAATTAAATAAATTTAAAGCCGACATACCCGATAGTTCAAAACGGATATTGTATTATACCTCAGCATACCGTACTATGTTAGCACCAGTATTGGATGCCGATGTAGATGGTAAATACCGGGGTTGTGATGGAAAGGTACACCAGGGGAAACATACCAATTATGATGAATTTGCTTTTTGGGACACTTTCAGAGCTTTACATCCGTTAATGACTATTGTACAAACGGAAAGGTTACCCGATATGATCACATCAATGTTAACGGTCGCTGATCAAGGGGGGCATTTACCTTTGTATCAATTTGGAAACGGCGAAACCAATTGCATGGAAGGGTTTAATGCCTTACCTGTTATTGCCGACGCTTATTGCAAAGGTATCAGAGGTTTTGATAGCGAGAGAGCCATTAATGCTATGATATACGATATTCATGGCAATGGCAGCTTAGGTATTGCAGACAGTTTTAAATATGCGGCTTTAAAAGGCTTTAACCGGGATAATCAAATTTATAGTGCTAAACTATTTCATCAGTATGGTTATGTTCCAGGAGATATGACTATTATGGCAGCAACAAAAACTATAGAGTATGCACAAAATAGCTACTGCGTTGGGTTAATGGCTAAACAAATGAAAAAAGACACTGCCAGTTATTATTTGCGGGCAGGCGAATATTACAAAAATGTGTTTGATGCCAACACAGGTTTCTTTAGAGGAAAATATGCAAATGGCAATTTTAGAAAAAATATTCCCAACCCGGCAAAACAACAATCGGGCTGGGATACTACCGATGAAAACGGCGATTATGTTGAAGGAAGTGCCTGGCAATGGCTTTGGTTTGTGCCTCAAAACATAAATAGTTTGGTTCAACTATTAGGTGGCGATAAAAAATTCGTAGCAAAGCTCGACAGTTTTTTCAACCCCAATAATGTTGGTGAAATAACGGCAGAAAATGGAGGCTATATAGGGCAATATGCTATGGGCAACGAACCGGGTCATCATGTTCCTTATCTCTACAATTACGCAGGTGAACCATGGAAAACTCAAAAATTGGTTCATGAAATTTTGTACAAAACTTTTAAGCCCACTGTAGATGGCCTGTCGGGAAATGATGATTGCGGGGAAATGTCGGCCTGGTATATTTTTGGCACTTTGGGACTTTTCCCGGTAAACCCTTCGGGAGGGTTGTATGTATTTGGTTCGCCTTCAGTTAAAAGTGCCTATATTTTAGTAGGCAATAACAAAACCTTTGAAATTAATGTGGCGAATTATGCTCCCGGGAATATTTATATAAAAAGTATTAAACTCAATGGTAAACCTTATGATAAAACATGGATTAGCCATGCCGAAATTATGAAGGGTGCTAAAATTGAATTTGAAATGGATAGTGTTCCTAATAAGCAATTTGGCGTTTCCAGGTCTTCATATCCTCCTAACGATGTTTACAATTAATACTTAGTTCTACTTTGATAAGTTAGAAATACTTTATGTACTCCACATTCACAGCGATCAATACGTATATACCAAACCGCCAGTAATAGCAATTTAATAAAACGACTACTACAGAGGGTGTACTTCCCCTATACTCAAATTTTGAAATTGGGCTGTCAGTGACGGTCCAAATGGCAACCACCATTTTTGGGGTATTGCATAAATCCAAAATGTTATTAACAAAAAAGTACCCGAAAAGACGATTTTTTAAACAGTGACAAATACAAACGGTCTGGAAATAAAATAAAAAGTAAAACTAAAGAATCAACGGAGATCCAATAGTTTTAAGACTGAATAGTTACAAGATTTCGAATACTAATTTCTAAAATCTAAGCAATTGTTGGACAGTTAAAACTAACAATGCTTTTACAGAAGTATTTTCTTAAAAGTAATAACAGCTTTGATGGCCAATAGCGTGGTATCAATGTTAAAATCAACCTACATCATTCCCGTATTTTTTTTGAAAATGATTTCCTGTACTCGAGTGGACTTGTGCCTGTAATATTTTTAAAATATCTGTTGAAGTTTGAGAAACTATTAAAGCCACTATCGAAACAAATTTCACTTATTGTAAACTTGTTTTCAATTAATAACTTACAGGCATAACCAATGCGTATCTCAATCAAAAACTGTGTAAATGTTTTTTTTGTTTGGGATTTAAAATATCTACAAAAAGAATGGACACTCAAACAAGCAACTGAAGCAATTTCTTCATGAGTAATTTTCCCTTTAAAATTATTCATGGTATATTTATATATATCATTCAATCGGTCAGTTTCGGATTTATCAAAACTGCTTTGAAAAGTTGGCGAAGAAAGAAAGGTTATATCTCTCGATGTTGCTATTAAGTTCAATACTTCCAGCAATAAAATTATTTTTTTTGTATTTGATGCTGTTAAAATCTCGTTGAAATATGGAATCAACTTTAATTTTGTTGTACCTGATATTAAAATTCCCCTTTGCGATTTTTTTAAAATATTATCCAAGTCAATATTTTCAGGAAGGTGTAAAAATTCAGTTCCCAAAAAATTCTCCAGAAAATGTATAACCTTAGCTTCTGCTTTTAATTCTGGTATCTCTTTAAAGTAGTTCTCATCGCAGCGCCAATAGTGCGGCAGGTTAGGCCCTATCAGTAATACATCCCCCGTTTTAAACCTGCTAATATGATCCCCAATAAACTGGGTACCCTCTCCATTCACTATGTATAACAACTCTAATTCTGTATGATAATGCCATCTGTCAAAAAAATAGGGCACACAATCATGCCGCACACTAAATGATTGATTGGGAGTTTTTGGTACAATTAATAGTTGCGGCCTCATTGTTGCAATTAATTGAAATTTACCAATGTGTTTTTTGTCATTCTATTCAAAAGTAACTTAAAAAAATAGCCACTTTTAAGAAACTAATGATTTTAATACCCCAGCTATCATTCATTAAAATATGATATAAAACTGACTTAAGTTCATTTTCATCGCTGCTTGAAAACTTTTAATGCAGCATTATTAAAACTTACAACAATGGTGGTTTTATTATCGGCGGTTTTAATTTTAAGTAAATCTCTTGCTTGTCCATTGATACAAAGTCCTGTTTTACCAGGTGAGAGATAGGAATATTTTCCATCGTGAAATTTTGTTAAGAATGTTCCAAAATTTGCATCAATTTTACCTAGTTCGGGTTTATAACCAAAATCATTTCCTGCAATAAAAATATCCTGAACCTGATCTTGGTTTAAATCATCCACCAACATCCCAAATACAGGAGCAAACTGAGCCCTGCTATGCAATGGCTTTAAATTATATTTACCATTTCCTTCATTTATTAAAAGACAAGTTTGAAATTGATATGCCTCTTCGAGCAGGGCATCGTTAAGTTGACTTGCAGTGAATATTTCATCTACAGTTTTACTTGCATAATCTCGATTTTTCAGAAATTGCTTTTTCATAATTGGCATCTGGGCTACAAGATCGCTTCTCATATTATAAGGGTATAATTTTCCATCAGTCTTATAATATGCCATTACACATTCAGTTGTTCCATTTTTATCAAAATCATCAACATACAATGTTGCAGGGTGTACACTATCTACTTTTAATTTTGAATTTAATCCAAGGTTGCCAATTACAAAATCTATATCACCATCATTGTCAATATCCTTTGCTTTAATACAATTCCACCAACCGGAAGTTTTTGCAAACTGGGTATTCAATGTAGAGAATTCTAATTTTGATCCTGTATTTTTAAAAATAGTTATAGGCATCCACTCACCCACAACAACTAAATCTTTTTTATTGTCCATATCAACATCCTCCCATACAGCATCTGTAACCATACCAACATATTGCAGCTGCGGAGCCAATGCAACGGTAACATCTGTAAAAAAGCCTTTTTTATTTTGAAGAAGGTAGCTTTTAGGTGATATTCCGTATTGGCCAGGAACGCTTCTTCCTCCAATAAAAATATCTATATCTCCATCATTATTAAAGTCGAAAACTTTTATACATGATGCATTTACACTAATAAAGGGCAAGCGCAAAGAATCTCTGACAAAAAGACCTTTGCCGTTATTTATGTACAACCGTGGAGCTAGCAATTTACTTCCTTCCAAATCGAGATTGCCTCCGCTGGCAATTAATAAATCCTGGTCTCCATCCTTATCAATATCAATAAATGCCATGCCTTCATCTTCAAATGCTTCATCATTTACAAAAGCAGTTTGCTTTGCAAACTGAAAAAATTTTCCATTAGAAGTTTGTAGAAAAACTTTTGTAGTATCATGCTTTGATGCGCCAACAACAAAGTCTTCAAGGCCATCCCCGTTAATATCAGCAACTGCCATTTTAGGGCCTTCATTGGATAAAAGATGTGGTATAAGGCGTTCTCTGTCGAAATCTAAATACTCATTTTCCTTATGTGTAATATTACCTGCAATGCTGCTTGCGGTTGCGTCATAAAATATTGACGGGATAAGTTTATCCTGGTTTGTAAAAGTTAAATTTGCATCATTTTGCTTTAGCACAATTTCCTTATTTGCAGTTATATTTTTAATTACCTGCTTTTTAAAATTGGGCCATACCACAACTAATGAATCAATCACATTCACATTATCAAATCCAAAATTTACAACAGGCGGTACACAAGACTGGAATCCACGGGTAGGAAAGTTTTGCATGGTTTGCGCCTTTCCTGCTGCATACACATTTACTGTAGCACCAATCCCAAATTGATTTTGTTTTTCCCCATTAAACTTTACACGAAGAAAATTTTTCCTAAATTTTTCACTTGTATTGTTTCTGTACACAAAACAATCGCTGTTTAAATTATTTACTATCAGATCCAGATCCCCATCATTGTCCAAATCTGCATAAGAAGCACCATTGCTAAATCCTGGTTCCCCAAGACCTAATTCATATGATTTATTTTTAAACGTTAAGTTCTTTTGGTTTACAAAGGCATAATTGGGTATTTTGGAAGACACTGGAAGTGCTTTTAATTGTTCATAACTTGATACCGAACTTTTTTGCTCAAAAAATTTGCTTCTATTGATATCGGCTGTATAATCAATATAATCCTGGTCTGTGATATCAATATACATTCCATTACAAACTACAATATCTTTCCAGCCATCATTGTTTAAATCAAATATCAGTGCACCCCAACTCCAATCTGTAGCATTTACGCCTGCATATTGGGCAATCTCACTAAATGTGCTGTCTCCATTATTTACATGCAGCATATTGCCCAATAACTGATGATGATACCCTTCTTTATTTTTTCTAATATAGGTATCATAATCTTCAAAACGGGTATTTTTTTTCAACCGGTAATCATCTTCCGGCAACATATCTGTACTAAAAATATCTACCAACCCATCATTATTAATATCAGCCATATCGGCTCCCATACTTGACTGGGACATATGACTTAAGTATTTATTACTTTGCTCTAAAAATGTTCCGTTTCGCTGATTAATATAAAAATAATCCTTTTCAAAAAAATCATTACTAATATAAATGTCGGGAAAATTATCGCCGTTGACATCCCCTACAACTACTCCAAGACCAAATCCTATCCTGCTTCCAAAAATTCCAGCTTGCTGGCTTATATCCTTAAATACACCGTTATCATTCCTGAGTAATTTGTCTCCCTGTTTTGGATCTCTTAAATTTCGAATGGATTCGTTTGCAAAATTATCAACGGGAAAAGTGCAATCGTTATTCAATAAAAAAACATCCAGGTCGCCATCTAAATCATAATCAAAAAAAGCTGCTTGCGTATGAAAGGCACCTTCATCCTGCAAATTATATTTGGCTGCCTCTTCTTTAAACTTTAGGTTTCCCTGGTTGATATACAAAGCATTTCTTCTTTTATCATTTGGCATATTGCCGGCACTGCATACATAAATATCTATGAGGCCATCACCATTTATGTCAGCCATTGTTACTCCGGTACTCCAGTGTTGGTCCTTTACTATACCGGCCTTATTTGTTATATCTTCAAATTTAAAATTGCCCTTATTGAGAAATAATTTATTTATTCCCTGGTTAGCAGTCATAAATACATCCGGCAATCCATCATTATTAATATCGCCAATGCCAACCCCACCCCCATTATAAAAATTACGATAATTGGTTTCATTAAATACGGAATCATCTTTTATATCATTTCTAAAATCAATTCCACATTCTTGTGAGGTAACGCTTGTAAATAATGGGTTACCTGGAGCTTTATATTCTGATTGATTGCAACCATATACAATTAAACATAGCAAGGACAAATAATATAGTGGCTTAAAAATCATATCCGATTTAAAAATTTTTTAGTAAAAAATATCATCTATTTTTTTGTTTGTAATTCAAACACTTTTAGTCTTCCCATATTTATTGCAGCTAACAAACAAACCTTGTTACCAATATGGATTATGCTGGTAGCCCTTGCATCTCCATCAATATAAATACCGCTCGTATGGGCAGATAGAACCTGGAATTGACCTTTACCGTTTCCCTTCAAAAGCAATCCATTTGATGCATCATACCTTCCAATCATAAAATCCGGACTATAAAAATTACCGCTAAGTAGAATATCAAGGCTACCATCTAAATCAAAGTCACTTACCTGTATAGATTGAACAGTTGAAAATTGTGCTTCAATTGGTAATGAATGTATTGAAAATTTTCCGCCGCCTTTATTTTCCAGGTAAATGGAAGTAAAATTGGTAGCTTTTAAAACCAGTGCATTTTCCAGTTCATCCTTTGAAAAAACTTGGTTAAATGGTGCATCTGCAAACTTTGCATAATTATCAAACTTCTTTTTAATAGAAGGTAATACCGATACAATTTGATCTCTTCCAGCTACCGTAAACTCTTTATTATTTAAAAAATAAGTAAGCATTGGTTTAATATTCCCGCTTCCATCAAAATCTTTAGCATAAACACTTACAGGAGTATTGTCGGAAGCATTGAATTTATTATTTAACCCGAGGTTACCAACAATATAATCGATATCTCCATCATGATCAAAATCGCCGGGTGCTATACTAAACCACCAGCCCGGTGATGCATCCAATAATGGATTTGATTTTAATCTTACCAGTTTCCCTTTCTCATTTTTAAAAATAGAAATAGGCATCCACTCACCCGCAACTATCAAATCCATCCAGCCATCGTTATTAAAATCTGTCCATAATGCTGTGTTAACAATACCAATATTTTCCAGTTCAGGACAAATGACATTGGTTATATCTGTAAATTTCCCCTTGCCATTATTTTGCAATAGAAAACTTCTGGCAGGCTTTGGATAACCGCCTGGCACTGTTCTTCCACCTACAAAAAGATCAATATCACCATCATTATCATAATCATTACTAACAACCACAGAACCGCTTGAAACTTCCTCAGGTAAAGCGTACATATCTCTTTTAAAATTGCCCTTACCATCATTTATGTACAAACGATCCTGGTAGGTTACCGTATTTGCATTGTATTCATTACCACCACTTACCACGTACAAATCTGGGCTACTATCTCCATTTGCGTCAAAAAAAACTGCACTCATATCTTCATAGCCGGAATCTGGCATATTAATGGAGCTAAACCTATTACCTTTTTGTAATAATAATTTACCGGGTATTTTTGCTGCACCACCAATCCAACAATCCTCTTGCCCATTTTGATCTACATCGGCTATTGCCATGTATGGACCATTTCTGGAAAACCGATGCGGTAATAATGGTTCGTAATTAAAATCTTCAAACTGGTTTTCAACATGTAAAAAGTCTATTCCACTGGCTTTAGTAATATCTGTAAATAAGGGAAGATTGAAGCTTTCTTTACCAATCGAATAGGTATAATTGGATGCAGCAGCATTTTTATAATCCAATACAATTAACTGATTTGCTTTTACATTTAATAATTGCTGTTGCTTTCCATCAAGCCATTTAATTGTAACTGTATCTATCACGCTATCTTTACCAAGGCCAAAATGATCTACAGGGTCTTGAGATGATTGAAACCCTCTGCAAACCTGGTGTTCAATAAATTGTTTTTTTTCTTTACAGTTAATACTTATTGTGGCTCCATCAGCAAATTTGCCATTCAGTTTAATACGGATATAATTATTGTCGCTTATTTGATTGCTATTATTTTTATAAACTGATGCCTTATCATTGAGATTATTTGTAACCAAATCAAGGTCGCCATCGTTATCTAAATCTACATATACCGCTCCATTTGAAAAACCTTTGTAATCAAGCCCCCAATTTTTACTTTGATCTGAGAATGTAAGATCTTTATTATTTTGGAAAATAAAATTCTCCTTATTTACAGGTGGGAGCTTTTCAATCTGAACCAACAAATCGCTCCATATTGCTTTAAAATCTTTTGATGTTTTTTTAATTTCATCATCCCGGTAAGTAATAAAATCATTATTCGTTACATCTCTTGGTATCCCATTTGAAATAAACAAATCTTTCCAGCCATCATTGTCAAAATCTGCAAATAAAGGCGACCAACTCCAATCTGTTTTGTAAACACCTGCCAGTTGCCCAATTTCAGAAAAACTATATTGTCCCTGGGCATTGGGGCCATTATTTAATTGCAACATATTGCGGGAATATTGAGGCATATATCCCAATGACAAGGCATAATTAAACCTATCCTCATTCATTGCAATGTTCATTAATTTTTGCCGCTTATTATCATCAGGCAACATATCCAAGGTAACTATATCAGGGTAAGAGTCATTGTTAAAATCTGAAATATCTACCCCCATCGAAAATTGAGAAGTATGCTTAATATATTTATTTAAGCTTTCTGTAAATGTTCCATTTGCATTATTGATGTACAATACATCATCAAAAATGAAGTCTTTGGTAATGTAAATATCTGGCCAGCCATCCTGGTTGATGTCGCTTATTGAAACGCCCAGGCCAAATCCCTCTTCAGTTAATCCGGCAATTGAGCTAACATCAACAAAATGCCCGTTATCATTTTTGAATAATTTAGCTCTGCTCGATAAAAATTCCTTACTATCTTTTTGTCTTGGAAAGTTGGGGTTCTTATTATCTTTGGTGTGATTGATCAATAACAAATCCATATCTCCATCCCGATCATAATCTAGAAAAACAGACTGTGTGGTGAAACCAGTATCTGCCAATCCGTAAGCAATTGCTTCATCCCTAAAAGCAGGAATACCTTTACTATCTATCCCTTTATTAATAAATAATTGATGTTGCCTTTTTGTACCATCATCATACCCTGCATATGAAACATACATATCGGGTAATCCATCATTATTTACATCGGCAGTGGCTACTCCTGTAGCCCAATGCTGCGTTTCTACGCCTGCCAGCTTTGTAATATCATCAAAGCTAAAATTACCCTTATTTAGGTACAACTTACTGGTTACCTGATTGCCTGTAAAATACAAATCTGATAATCCATCATTGTTAAAATCAGCTGCAGCAATACCACCACCATTATAAAAATAATTATACTCCAAAATGCTTAATCCTGAATCATTTTTTATTGTATTGGCGAAATTGATACTGGTAATTTCAGCAGGCACATTTTCAAAAACCTTTAAGGAGGTTTGATTGCTGCAAGAATAAAAAAACAGGGCAATAATTGAAGTTATTAAAAATTTCAACACGCCATTTTTATTGTCTAAAAAACGATTTCTATTTTTCAAATCATATTGAATTTTAACCTTAAAAACTACAAATAAGATTACATTACCAAAATCATTTCAATTACTTTAAGGATGTAATTAATATAAAAATGAAAAAACTTTTTTCGCTGGCTGCTGGCCTGGCAGTGAGCTATATTATAAAATGTATAAAAAAGCACAGGGTAGAAACCCCGTGCATACTTTAACGATGATATTGCTTATTAGAAAATCATTAAACAACATTAAGTTTTTTAATACCGAAAAATGTAACTCACCAGTTATAGGCAGTTTAAAAAATATAATATCATTAAACCACATTTAACTACTTAAAAAACTACTAGTATCCATTTGCACAAAGATTAGGATTTACATCTCTTTCTCTTTGTGGAATAGGGAAATGATACCATTTATCCTGCATTGTAATGCTATAGTTATCCAGTAAAAACTTAGCAGCAGTTTTTGTACGTGTATAATGAAACCATAAATTTGACTCAAACAGTAATTCATGGCGTCTCTCATTCATCAGGTCTGTCATAAATACAATCGGATCTGAAGAAACAGTTTTTGCTGGTAATTTAGCACGCAGCCTTACCAGGTTTAAATTTGTATAAGCTCCTGCTGAGTTATTCAAACTAAATAATATTTCAGCATAATTTAAAAGCACTTCTGAAAAACGCATTTGAGGTAAATTCTGAGGTGATAAAATTCCGCCATCATCTCCTAACCAATACTTTGCAGCAAAGCCGGAATTGGTTTGTAAACACTTCGCCCAATCTGCTACACTTTTCAAAGAATCTGCCATCAATTCTCCTTTGTAAGATTCGCCATGTTTAATAATCAAATTTTTCCTTCTGTCATCTCCTGCTTCAAAGGAATTTACAGCTTTAATATTAACTGTATTCTCGCCCCAACCACCCCAAGAAGAATAGGTATTACCAATATTTCTTGGGCCAACTAGTCCAGCCAGCAAATGCCCTGTGTTAGGTGTTGATCCCCATTGGAAATTATCCCCTGCCTTAGCTCTGTATTGTACTTCAAAAACATTTTCCTTAGTATATGCATCTGTACCTTTTTGCAATACAGAAAATGCTGTTCTGCAGCTAGGTGCCATTGCATATTTAGGCTTATTTAGCGCTAATAAATCTGTGGTGGCTTTACTTGCATTTGCCCAATCCTTCAAATACATATGGGCATTAGCCAGGTAGGCAAGAGCGCCTCCTTTTGTAGCACGCCCCTTTTCTGATGTAGCCCAATCATTTGCTTCTGGTAAATTAGCTGCTGCGAATGATAAATCTTTTACTACCTGCGCCCATACTTGCGCTTCGGGTGTGCATGCAATAGCATTTTGAGCAGGAGAATAAGCTTCTAAAGGCATAGGAATATCACCAAAAGCTCTTGCCAGCATAAAGTAAGAAAAACCTCTCAGAAATTTAGCCTGTGCGTCAAGACTCGTACTTTCAGCAGCAGTTAAGATACCAGCTGGTGCAGTTGGCAGCTTCTCAATAATAATATTTGCAGATGCAACTATTTTATAAAGTTCTGTCCAGTAACCACCAAAATCACCATTGCCAGGAGATAAGTATGATGCAATCGGCTTAGTAACCTGTGCTACATCAGTCATATCTTGTGATATAAATCCTGGTACTTTTATCCAGTTTTCACCTGCAGCACCTCCTCCCTGCAAACTTGTATATATACCAATTACTCCAGCATCAAAATCTGCTTTCGTTTTAAAAGCTGTTGCGTCAGAAACGCTCCCATCCTGAGCACTGGTGTCTAAAAAACTTTTTTTACAAGACCCAACAACAATTAGTATCGAAAGACCAATTGTTACCAGGATATAATTATTTTTCATTTGATTATATTTTTTTTAATAAATATTATTTTAAAATTGAACAGAAATACCGAATGTGATAATTCTTGGTTTTGGATACCTACCATAATCAACACCGATTGTCTGAGCACGTGTACCAATTGTAGCACTTCCCAGTTCAGGATCGTATCCTTTGTATTTTGTAATAGTTAAAAAGTTTTGAGCAGATACATATACTCTTGCATTACTCATAAATGCTTTTTTGGAAACACCACCTGGTATTGTATAGCCTAATTGAAGATTACGCATTCTTAAGAAAGCACCATTTTCAATGTAACTTGTAGAGAAAAACCTATTGGAGGTAGGGGCATCATATGAGTTGCGAGGCATAGTATTACTGGTTCCTTCTCCTTTCCAACTATTCAATAAATCTGTAGAGCCATTAACAATACCGGTAGAGTTATGAAAACGCATATTGGTTAAAAGACCATAAGTCATATTGGCTATTTCAACATCACCCTGACCATTGAAAAAAGCACTGATGTCAAAACCTTTGTATTCTGCCCTAAAATTAAAACCATAAATATAACCAGGTATACCATTTCCGATAAAGGTTTTATCATTATCGTCAATTTTTTTATCCCCATTAACATCCTTATACCTTCTATCCCCAACTTTAGCATCAAATCCTGACATTCCGCTTGCTGCAAGTTCCGTCGCATTTTGAATAATTCCATCAGCTACATAGCCCCAAAATTCCCCAATTGGATGACCTACATAAGTCCTGGTTTGCGCACCACCATCATTAAAGGCTGATCCCATCATAGAAATATTTTGGGTAAGATACCCACTGGTATTGCCTGGCAGCAGTGCAGTTACATTATTTTTAATGGTAGAAATATTGGCACTTCCTGACAGATTAAGTTTACCAACAGATTTTTTAAACCCAACAGTAAACTCGAAACCGCTATTTTCCATAGTAAAAGCGTTTGCAAGGAATGAACCATTAAATGGTGCAGAGTAATTTGGAATTGGTACAGTACCCAATAAGTCTGATAATTTTTTCTTGTAGTAATCTACCGTTAGCGTAATAGAATTATTGAACAAAGTGGCATCCAAACCAAAATCCATTTCAGTATTTTTTTCCCACTTAATGTCTTTATTTCCTAATACTGAAGGCCGCAAACCAGGTATTAATGTTGGAGTACTTCCAAAAGAATATCCATAATTACCTCCATCATTACCATAAGTAGAAAGGTATTGAAGATCTCCTATATTTTGATTACCCACAACTCCATAACTTCCTCTAAATTTCAAATCGTTAACAAAAGAAACCGATTCCATAAAGCTCTCCTTTGAAACTCTCCAACCTACTGATGCTGAAGGGAAAACACCAAACCTATTATCGGATGCAAATTTTGAACTTCCATCTCTTCTTACATTAACTGCCAGCAAATACTTTTCTTTGTAGTTGTAGGTAGCACGTGCCAAATAAGAGAACAAAGAGAATGGCGTATAATTATTTCCATTAGCCGTTCTTCCTGCAAGATCGGAAGCAGTAATAGACCATTGATTTTCAGGAGGCCTATTAGCACCGGCAGACAAATAATAGCCAGTTCCTTTTAAAGCATCAGAGCCTGCCAATACGGAGAAATTATGATCGCCGATACTTTTTGTATAAGACAAGGTATTAACCCAGTTCCATTGTGTTCCCCTGCTAAGCGTTTGGTTTACATAGCTTCTTGATGTTAAATCAACAGCCTGTGGTAAAGTATATGGATTACCATATTGACTATTTCCATCATTGATATTGTAGCCAATGAGTGACTTAAATTTTAGTCCCTTAATAATTTCTAATTCGCCAAATGCATTCGTTAACAATTGGGTATTTTTGCCGAAATTATTATAATACTGACCAGTAAAAACAGGATTACTCAGAGCGTAATAATTGTTATTGATGCCAGACCTGTTCATAGCCCATCCCCTAAAGCCATAAAGATGATCTCCGATTGGCCCTTCCTGATCTGTATATACAGGATCTGTAGGTTGTGCCCTAAATGCATTTAGTGTAGCTCCCCAGAACTCCTCCTGACTACGGGCATTATTCTTTTTGTCCATATTAAAACTTATAGTAGTACCAAATTTCAACTTACTAGACAATTCATAATCAAGATTGATTCTTGAAGTAAACCTTTCGTAATCAGACCTACGTACTATACCATTTTGTTTAGTATAGCCAAAAGAAAAATAAGTTTTTACTTTTTCGCCACCGCCGCTTATAGATAAATTATAATTACTCATTGGAGCTGAACGGAAAGTAGCATCTTGCCAATCTGTATTCAAAACCTTAGAAGGATCGCTCCAGGCAGGATTGGCAACCTGGCCACCATTTACTAAATTTTCATTTGCCAATTTTGCAAACTGAGCGCCATTCAACAATGGTATTTTTTTAATCACTTTTTGTGTACCAGTATAAGCATCAAAACTTATGGCTGTTTTACCTGCTTTACCACGCTTGGTTGTAACTAATATTACACCAGCAGAAGCTCTTGAACCATAAATAGCTGTAGAAGCAGCATCTTTTAATAAATCGATTGATTCAACATCATTTGGATTGATTGCATTCAATCCTACAGACATAGGTACACCATCTACCACTACCAATGGATCACTACCAGATGTGATGGATGCAACGCCACGAATCTTTATTTGAATTTCTCCACCTGGCTCTGCAGAATTTTCTGTAACCTGTACCCCAGAAATTCGACCTGTTATGGCCTGGTCAACCCCGAGTACGGCAACTTCCTTAATATCCTTTGCCCCAATCCTGGCTACTGCCCCTGTAATATTTTTTGATTTTTGGGTGCCATATCCTACTACAACCACTTCATTTAAGGCAGCATCCAAGGGCTTTAATTGTACTTGTATATTTGTTCTGCCTACAATACTCACTTCCTGATTATCCATACCTACGTAAGAAATAATTAAAGTGGTAGCATTTTTTGGAACTTCAATAGAAAAAGTACCATCAGCAGCAGTAGAAGTTGCTACTGCTGTACCTTTTACTTGAACTGTTGCGCCAGAAAGAGGTTCTCCACTGGCATTGGTAACTTTACCAACGATTGTTATGAGGTTATTTACGGTCTCTTCCGTTACTTTTTCCGAAATAATAATAATGCCAGACTGTTCATCAAATCTAAATTTTAATCGTGTTGATGAAAAGACATTTTGTAAAACTTCCTTAACAGGGACTTCTTTTACATCAACTGAAACAAAACGACCTACAGGAAGAATATCATCGCTAAAAGCAAAACGATATTTTGTTTCTTTTTCTACCTCCTTAAAAAACTTCGCAATCTTTACATTTTTCAAAGAAAGTGTAATTTTTGCATCCTGGGAAAATCCGTGTGCATTAGCCGACATAACGGCAAATAGCGTTAAAACAGTAGTTAATTTCATAACTCTAAGCAGTTTCGTTAAAGGTGGGCAAGCAAACTTCCACCGATAAGCATGATTTTTTTTCATACCTTTGTTTTGGTTTTTTAATTAAAAAATAGAAACAACGTTTAATTTTCAAGATGGCGTTGTTCCAAAATTTTGATTTTCGGGAGAATGTTTCAGCATTCTCCCGTTTTTTATTTAGAAATTTTAATTAGTGTTTTGTCAGTAGTGGATATTTCATATTTAAAATTTTTTGATTCTTTTAAGATACTAAGCACTGTCCCTAATTCTTCTTTTTCAAAATTCCCAGTAAAATGGAATTGACTTACAATATCATCTTTAAATTCGATTTTTACACCATACCACCTTTCAAGCAAAATGGCAATATTAGCGAATGACTCATCGGTGTATATCAATTTATTTTCTGTCCATGCGGTTTCTTTTACAACACCTTCATCAGTTTTTGTAATATTTTGCACCAGGCTATCTGTAACATTAGTATTGGACCATTTCCCTGTTTTCAAATCTGCGGTAATTCGCCCCTCCATCTTATCTTCCTCTAAAGACCAACGGACCTTTTGATTGGGATGTAGAATCAATTTCCTGTTTTTATCCTCTTTAATTGTAACCTCAATTAAACCTCTTACTAACGAAGTTTCAGTTACTTTTTCATCTATATATGCCTTAACATTAAAAGCAGTTCCCACTGCCCTTACATCCATCGCAGCAGTATGCACAATGAATGGTAGGTCTTTATTATGTTTTACATCAAAAAAAGCCTCTCCTTCCAAAAAAACATCCCTTGCCGTAACTCCAAAATATTCATTGATGTATATTTTGCTTCCCGAATTCAGTATCACGATTGAGCCATCTGGCAATTGCAGGTTTTTTCTTTCCCCGTTGATAGCGGCAAATGTTTTTTGGATTTCCTTTTTTTCTACAACATTGTAGTTTTTTATTGTAAAAAATATACCTATTAATAAAACTGCTGCTGCGGTTAATTTTAAAAAAAACGACAATATTGACTTTTTGGGTTTTTCAGCATAATCCTGCATTGGTATTATAGAAGCCGATTCATTAAATATTAACTTATCAAATAAACGGGTTTCCTGCTCTTCTATATCTAAATCCAATAATGTAGTAAACAACTGATTAAATATTGCCTCCGCTTCATTTGCCAATAATGCATTCGATGGATTATTCAGAATAAAAGCCTCCCATTTTTGAACATCTTCTTTTGACGATTTTTTGCAATAATTAATAAAAGATTCGTCGGCTAATAAATACGCTACATCAATTTTAAGTGGTTCCATATTAAGACTTTGTAAAAGCTATTCTAAGTAGAGTGTTTAGTGATCAATTTTTACCGGTTTTCTTGTAAAAAATTTATTTTTATTTGAAATTCAAATAAAATAGGAGAAATAAAAAAGAAAATGATGTAGTAAAAAAAGTGAAGTAACAAATAGTGTTTGAAGAATAGATAAAGCAGATCTATGCGAATTCCGCCCAACCTCAAGGCTTTGCTTCATTTGCTTTAAAGCTTCATGTATTGTATTGTAAACAGTTCGATGAGTCAAACCGGTTTTTTTTACAATTTCCTCATAAGTAAACCCTTCATAATATTTAAGAATAATTAACTCTTTTTGACGTTTAGGAAGACTATTCATGTGCTCCATCAAAAGTTTGTTTTGAACACGTTGATTATCTTTTAAAATCAAATTTTCTTCTGGTGTTGGTAAATGGTCTTCGTATAGATGATTCCAAACAACTTCAAGATTATTCACATTAGCAGATCTCTTCCTATCTGCAGCAAGCCTCCTTAAAAATGAAGTAATGAGATAGGATCTTACATTTTTAGCTAACTGTATAGTTTCTCTTTTTTCCCATAAATAAAGGAATTGCTGCTGAATTGCATCTTTTACAAGATCAGCATCTTTTATTTCTTTTAGTCCAATAAATAATAGTATAGGATAGTACTTTCTGTATAAGAACCGAAACATTTCCGTATCTCCCTTTATTATACCCATCCATAATATTTCATCGTTGTCGTTCATAAGCAGTAGCAATCGCAAATATAAAAATAACTGAGACCCATTCAATTATTGTTTAAGTATTTCTTAGATAATAATCTTCCTAATTTCTTTTAATCTTTCTGAGATGTGCCTTTTATGTACCAGTAAGTATATAATTAAAACCTTTGGCTTTTGATCGAATTAAAGGAAATTTCCCATTTAATTTTATATAAGCGAAGGTAGTGAGGCTTTGTTTGAAAAAAAACCTAAGATATTGGCATTTTTCACATCAATATTGGCAACTTTTATCTTATAAAAATGGAATCAAAATTACCTGCATGCCCCTTCCACTTTTATCAAATTTAATTATTAACACCTTGTTGTGCCAACTATTTTAGCAAGACTGTTTAGTGTTATATACATACGGGATCCTGATTAATTTTTAAATATAACGACTGCACCTTTACCTTTTTAAGCAGTAACATTTAAAAGGATTTAGGGGCTTGTATCTTGTTAGTGAATGCAATATTGCTGTTGTATCTAAATGCATTTTCAAAAAACTTGGTAGTATATTTTAGAACTATTGACAGTTAATTAAGCTGAGCAGATTTTTTTTGACTGCCTTCATTTTGCTGATTAAAGAAATATGTTATAAAGCAACATGCTATTGAAAGTATAATAATTATAAATTGAATAAGTGATGCTGTTGGGTAGTGTAATTATTAAGCTACTAACCTTGCTGACGATGTACCCGGAAAGAACGCCTTTACCGGAATGACCAAGGCTTTGATTAATTTTCTTGATTTCCGGGCGTACAAATGAGCACTGTCATTTTTCCACTCCAAAGAAAATAATTTTTGCCTCTGCCTTATCAAATGAAACTTTAATAACTGCATACCCATCTTTATCGAATGTAAGATTAACTCCCTTGGTTGACCAAAATTTCTGAGTGGGTTTACTTTTAGAAACGTATTCGTAGTTTCCTTTATGGCTCGAAAATACTACCATTGCTCCTTTGCCATTTTCTTTGTTGATCTTTTCATACACTTCCGGACTTCCACCTACTGCACCATCCCGAAGAATAGTTGATTTGGTAATATCATCCCGAACCTGTTTGTAATACGCCAATGATTCATGAAAAAACCTTACACCTTCCGGTGATATTTTCAGCAAATCGCCCCATATTCCGTTTTGGCCTAAAATTAAAGACCCAACTGCAATTGACTGATTTTCGTAAGGATCGTCTGGTAAGTAATGGGTAAGAAATAAAACGGAAGGAATCCATTTATCAAACGTTAAAGGCGTGCGGCAAATCCAGCTTCGGGCAGCACCCGGATAAAAGAAAATATTCCAGTTATCTTTTTCCGGGTTGATAGGCACATCATAATTCTGATAATAAGGGCCATTGTTGATCAGGAAATATTTGCCGGAGGCCAGAAATCCCAAACCAACCGAACGACCGCCTTCGGTAATATCAAAATCAACGATGGCATCCGGATAAGCTGAACAGAGTTTATCAACGACATAATTCATGGAACGGCCAATTTCGAAAGCATAGCAATCAGAACGTTCCTGTGAAGAATTTGCAGCACCTCCGTGAAAATGGTTGGCATCATCGCAACCATACTGGCCAATGGCATCCCATTTAAAATATCGAACACCCACTTCTTTTGCCAGGTGAATCAGTTCATCGGCAAAAGCATCACGGTAGCGACTTACAAGGCACATCCCATAACTTTCTTCCGTTTCCCATATTGGCCAGGGACCATCATTTTTGCCATTGTAGGTCTTCAGGCAATCTTTATTTTTTGCAAGCATAGCACTCGATTTTGCAGCTACCGTTGGGTTAAACCATAAGCCGAGCTTCATGCCATATTTATCCAACTTTGCCTTGATTGTTTTCAGTTCGTCCGGAAACCGGATTTTGCTGGTTTGCCAGTCACCGGTTTTTTCAAACCATCCTGCATCTATTACAAAAACATCAATACCCACCTGGTGCGCCACTTCAATTTCCTGCAACATTCTTTCCGTGGTCATATCAGCGAGGTATGGTTTGTTGTACCAATGCTTATTTCGCTCCTGAAAATTCCAGGTATTGTAAAAAATAAAAGGCTTCCGGGTTTCCGAATTAGGACTCATCTTGCGGAGCATAAATTGCCGGTAATTTGCGGCTAATTCATCTTCATTACCCTTTATAACAGCCGCTTCAAACCATACAGATTGGTACGAATTTTCTTTTGTAATTGAAAATCCGCCGTTATAATTCCCTTTAACAGCATTCAATGCAATGGTCTTATCAGGAGAGAGTGAGTATTCCAAAAATACATCCGGTGCTTGTGAACCATGTTCGTAAGCCAACAGGAACGAATAGCCCGCATTGCTTCCCACTACAATGGGGCCCATAAAACTTGTTTTGCCGTTAAAATGACGGGCATCCATCTCCCGCTCCGAAAGGCTGAAGCTATGCACCATTTCATTAAATTCGGAGAGCTTAACCTCCTTGATCTTTGAAAAGCCCGGAACCGCAATGGATAAGTACCGAACATGGTCGGTTCCACTGCTTTTGGTTAATTGTTGATTGCCCTTTCCAATGAGTTCGTACCGAAAACGGACAACCGGATTGTTATCAGGAATGCGAAAATAAATACGCAAAATAACATCAGGATTATACTTGTATGCACCCTGCAGCACGTACTCCGTTACACCGATATTCAACTTAATGGGCTGACCTATTTCCTGGAAATTAACCAATTCACCAACCATTTTTTTGCCATCCACTTCAAATAAAGGACCGGTAAAATCAATCATTTTTCCGGTGGTGGTTTCTTTATATTGCCAAAGAACTTTTGGTGAATTAAGAAAACTTACCTGGAAATTTTTTCCCTTTAAAACTACGGGTGATGCTCCTGTAACGTTTTTACAAAAAAGACAGATCACAACAAGGATCGTAAACCAGCGTATTTCGGTTTGATTAAAATGTTTGCTTTTATTCATGTTGGTTAAGTTTATGTTATATTAATTATTTGATTTGGGCAGATTGGTAATTCCCCAACCGGCGGGGCGTTCACCCATATTCAATTCCAGGGTACCGCCAATTATTACCTCTGCATGGGTAAACCAGGAGCGATTAATTGTTTGTCCGTTTAGTTTGGCCGATTGCACAAATTTGTTTTTCATATTCAGATTTCGAGCTATGATGGTAAACAGTTTTCCGTTGCCAATTGATGCGGTAATTCGCTCAAAATACGGAGCGGTTATTAGGTATAAATCCTGACCAGCTACCGGATAAAAACCCATCAATTGCAAAGCCAGCCACGATGACATTGCACCGGAATCGTCGTTCCCAGGCAAACCGTCACTGCCTGAGCTGAAATATTTGGCAATGATTTGCCTGATTTGAGCGTTGCTTTTTTCTGGCTTGCCAAGATAATGATACAGCATTGGCGTAAGAAAACCCGGCTCATTGTTAACATTGAAAAAGTCCATCCAGCCCTGCACATTTGGTTTACTTTTTATGAAAAAGGTATCCAGCCTGCTTTCAAAAGCTTTAGGCCCACCGCTCATTTTTATTAGTCCTGAAACATCATGCGGCACATAGAGCGACAATTCCCACGACTGGCTTTCATAAAAAAAATCATTCCAGCTACCCGTCTGCAATACATTGAAATGCTCGTCCCAGGTTCCATCTTTCTTTTTGGGCCAGATAAACCCTTTGGCACCAAATGATGCCACGGGGCGCCATAGGTTCTTCCAGTTCGATGACCGTTTCATGTATTTCTCATACAGATCAATTTTGCCCAATCCTTTTGCAACCATTGCTATTGCATAATCACAGGCTGCATATTCTACCGTTCGGGTTCCGGCCCTTTCATAATCGGTAGAAACGTAGCCTAAACTATTGTAATCCGGTAGGCCGCCCCTACCTTCCTTTTGTTCGTTTCCGCCGGGAGGAACTTCGGCATTTTTAATCATCGCCTGCAAAGCTGTTTGATAATCTATTCCCTTCAGTCCCTTTACAAAAGCATCCGCAATAATGATGTCGCTATTACTGCCTCCTTGTGTCCGGCCCGTTACATT
This sequence comes from Ferruginibacter sp., assembly GCA_031424955.1. GTDB lineage: Bacteria > Bacteroidota > Bacteroidia > Chitinophagales > Chitinophagaceae > Ferruginibacter. The sequence goes on from JANPIJ010000015.1 coordinate 36,877, forward strand.
TCCACTCCGGGCATCTGGCATATAACCTTCCTGCCGGTAAATATCAATCATGGACCGAACCATATCCGACTGAATTTCCGGAGAAATAATGTTAAGCAACGGATGGGTAGTTCGATAGATATCCCAAATGGCATATAAATCATCATAGTAAGGTTCGTCAGATTTCCAAAGCGGGTTTTCGCCTGTTCGCTTCGTGGGCATTAGCATGGAATGATACAATGCGGTATATAACATTTTCTTAAAAGCATCATTTCCTCCTTCCACACTGATTTTTTCGAGTTGCCCGTTCCAGCTTTTATCTGCCTGGTTGCGAACCATATCAAAATCCCATCCAGGAATTTCAGTTTCAACATTTAGTTTTGCTTTGCCAACGCTGATAAAAGAAATACCAACTTTTACCTGAACGGTTTTTCCGCTAGCTTCGCTGAAAGATAGATAAGCTCCTGATTTTTCACCTTTATCAACAGTGAACTGTACGCCTTTTTGAAGCTTTGCGTTTTCCCAGGTGCCGGTTTCTGTTGACGGCTGATCAAATACTGCATAAAAATAAACGGTGTAGGCGCCGCCTTTATTCCATCCACCCCTTATTCGGCTGTAACCTTCTATTTCATATTTAGATGTTATGCGGACTTCGCTTCCAACAAACTCCTGCGATTCGCCCCAATCTTTCCCAAATTCGAGAAAATGCCCAGCATCCAGTAAAATATTTTTGGATGCTCCTTCCGGAAAAGTGTAGCGATGAAAGCCTACGCTATGTGAAGCAGTCAATTCAGCTTTTACCTGGTAACGGGTTAACAAGGCTGAATAATAACCCGCCTTGGCTACTTCGTCTATTCGTGGTGAAGCAGTTTGACTGTTCTGCAAATCGCCAGTAGTTGGCATTAATAAAATATTGCCATACTTGGCTCCACCACCGGTTCCGCTTACATGTGTATGGCTAAATCCGTTGATCTCCTTGTTGCGATAATAACCAGCATTGTTATCGTTGTTCCCGCAATCGGGGCCCAATTTCACCATTCCAAAAGGAACCGCTGCGCCAAGAAATACATTACCCCCATTTTCGGTACCGATAAACGGATCAACAAATGGAGTAAGGTTTGACTGGGCATTGCAAATCCAAGGAAACGCCATTAATCCGGCGATAAAAGCCGCAAAAATGACAAGAAAGAGTTTACTCATTGCTTATAAAATTTAATGGCGGTTTTAGTACTCTAAAACAATACCGGTGTGCATTGTAAATGTTGGAACCTTTATGATCAGTTTATTGCCTATCCTTGTAAAATCAACTTTTTTACCATCAGGGATCTGGTACACTTTTTTCACTTTTTCAGGAACATTCACCTCGATTTCAACTCCCGGAACCGGTAAAAAATCTTCAATCACCATAACATCGCCGCGTTGCAAAGCAGGTGCATAAAGCAAATGAGCCACATAACGGTTTTCTGTATCTTGTTTCAGCAAACTAACCCGTCCGCAACTTGGTAGGTTTTTTACAGCAACCATCGGTTTACCATAAAGCATATCAATGGCATTTTCCACCATTTGACGGTGCAGCCTAACAGCAGATGTGTAATACATCTGATCTACCTTGTGCGAAAAATAAATTACATTCCCGTTCTTAATAACTGCCGGGTATTGTGAATCTTCCAATTGGTATGGAGTTGCCCTGTGACCCGAATATTTTTCCCAGGTACGGTTAAAATAAGGTTCACGAATGGCAGCCAGAGTTGAACCTGTTGTGGTTTTAGTTAACAAAGCAGGTTCGTAATTGAGGAATGGAGTGCTTACAACTTCTTTTCCTAATTCAGGTTTAACAACTGTAAAATCAAAATTAAATGCTGAAGTTCCAAGATAATCAGCTCCAATATCTAAAATAAACTTTTTACCTTTTTCGTCTAAAGCCCCTTCACCAAAAACAATTAGTTTACCGCCTTGTTTTACCCAATCATTAATCTTTTGCGCCTGGTTGTTAGTTAAACATTGTTGACTCGGAATGATTAATAAATCAAGTTGATTCAGATTTTGTTCGTTGGCAACGATGAAATCATTTTGCGTTTCGAGCAGTATGTTCACCACCCCATGATCGGCCTTGTCGTTCAGCGTTAACCACATCCCCAATTTTGAAACTGGCACACCGCCTATACCATATTTTTCAATTTTCTCCACATATTCGTAGGCTTTTCCGATATTACGGTAGGTTTCAATATCCATTGCTCCTGAAGGATGTAACTGATCGCCAAAATTGCAGGCAGCACCATTTGAAATCATTGCAGCCGCTTCGTATTTGATTGCATCTGAACTTTTGAAACCACCAAATTCGCCCCAGGATTTGTGAAATTTTCCACTCATAGCCACAATGGCATTTCCATTTTGCAGATGATATTTAGCTTCCATTGGAAGTTTATCGTAACCGCCCCAGGTTGTTGGCAGATCTTCCAATTCCTGTTGGGTATTCATATCGTACAACCGATTTACAAAACCACCTTTATTCACCAGATGAGTTGCACTGTTAAAATATACGGTAGCCTGGGGATGATGTTGAGCGACTAATTCACGCAATTCGAGCATGTGTTCTTTAACTGCCAATGCAGCGCTTTTCACAACAGCCGCATGATCATTGATATCAATTCCTTCTCCTTTCATTCGTGCCATACAATACTGGCAATAGCAACCATTATCCATAACATGGTAGATATCAAACCAAAAACCATCCACATCATATTTTTCACAGATTTCTTTTATCTGTTTTTTAATGTGCTGGTGATAGGGACCGGTTTTGGCCGGACAAAGCCACAGCCAGGCATTTTCCGTTTTAACGTCCGTAGGTTTGGCATCAAAATTCCAAAGCAAACCCTGAAATTGTCCGTTCTTTTCCCGGGCAACCCAATCGGGATGCTCTGCTGCCTCTGATGCCGACCAGCCCACACTATAATAGATGGGGCATTTTACACCAATTTCGTGACAGGCTTCAATTTGCGCTCCCAGTAAATCAAATTTTAAATTGGGGTGTTGATGGCCAATTTTTGTTGGATAATAGCTCCAACTGTGGTGGCATTTAGAAAAAATATTGATCTGGTTTAAATGCCCGGTTTTCAGGGCTTCCTGAAATTGTTTTTTGTCGAATTTTTCACCAATTCCGGGGATAAATTCCGAGGTGTGAAAATCGAGATGCACCTGGCGTGATGGCATTGGATTATTTATGCTGCGCTGTTTTAACTGGGCAAAGCCACTCAAGCTTACCAGCATAATTGCGATTAAAATACTTTTATTCATGTTGTTTTGTTTTATTTAAGTTTTTATTTAGCACATTATTTAAATTGTTCAACCTTAAAAACCCAGGCATTTTCGCATGGCATATTACCGGGGTTGATAGCAGGGGTTGCAATAGTTAGTTTTCCTCCTGAAATTTTTGATTTTACCGGTACATTACTTCCCAGCAGCGACACTTTTCCATATTGCTTTACACCATCAATTACCAATTTCTTTTCGGGCCATTTGGTACAAATTACAAAGAGGTCGTTGCCCTTAGTGGTGTAGTAAACGTTTTTACGGGTAGTATCTGCAGGCTTGTTGCGCCATTGTTCTGATCCGTATATTGCCTCGCCATTTACTTTTAACCATGCTCCCATATCAAGCAGACGCTGCTGCATAATCACCGGTATCAACCCGTCGGATGACGGCCCTACATTGAGCAGTAAATTGCCGCCACGGCTCACCTGATCAATTAGCAAATGAATAATTTGTGCCGAAGTTTTGTAGTCTTCAAGATTCTCCGCACGGTTGTATCCGTATGACCCGCCAATGCCCTGGCTTTCTTCCCAGGGATGTGCTCCGGTCATCTGGTCATCCACACCGGAATATTCACTGCTGTAGAAGTCGCCATGTTTGCTGTGGGAATCTTTACCCCAACGATCGTTTACTACCACTTGGGTTTTATTAGGCGCCTCGTTGTAAAGCCATGATAGAAAAGATTCACTACCCCAGTAAGCGGAGGTTTCGTCCCAGGAACCATCCGAAAAAATTACAGAAGGTTTGTAATTGGTAACCAGTTCTTTTAACTGCGGAATGATGTGTCCGGGAATGTATTGATCTGCAGGAATCTGGTATTTACCAACTTTCTCGGGAGCCAAATAGGGTGTTGCTTTACGGGATGGTGGCGGTGTTTCCCACTCGAGCAATGAAAAGTAAAGCCCCATTTTTAATCCTTTATTTCTTACTGCAGTAGTTAAATCGCCAACCAAATCCCTTTTTGGACCAACTTCCTTACTGTTCCAGTTTTTAGAGTAGGGGCTTGTTGCCGGCCACAGGCAATAGCCATCATGGTGTTTAGAGGTAAGTACCACATATTTTGCTCCCGCCCTATGAAAAAGGTCGGCCCATTGATCGGGGTTAAAAAGTTCTGCCTTAAACAGGGGCGCAAACTGCCGGTACTGAAAGTCTGCACCAAAAACCCGGTTATGAAAATCCTGCCCTTCACCTGCTTTGTTCATTACATCTACCTGGTACCATTCGGCATAAGAAGCATAGCGCTCTTTACCTACCGGCCGGTAAGCAGGAACGGCATATACTCCCCAATGAACAAATATGCCAATTTTTGCTTCGTTGAACCAATTGGGCATTGGACGCTGATCCAGCGATTTCCAGTTTGGCTCGTAGGTTTGAGCATTGGTGATTAAAATAAAGGTTGATAAAAACAGACCCGTAATTATGATTTTAAGATTTTTCATCAATTATTGCTTTTTGTTTTTTTGATTGTAAATAAAAAGTGTGGAAAGCAAATCTACTCCAGACTGGTTGGGTCCGCTATTGATGAATCTGCCAATTTCACCACCATTGAATCTGCCAAAAAATGTTGTTTTCGGTAATAGCTTTTTTATTACATAATAGTCTTAGTTACATAAATATTTTTTGTCTGGGCTTCGGCTTTTTGCTGAATACAAAATGAAAAAATCAACGCAACTAACAAAAGGCTGCAGAAAGAAACGACCCAAAAAATTTTAAAATTTATTTTCCATTTTTTTGTGTTATTTAAAAGAATCAAAGGATGGCAATTTTGCCTCTACTGCCCATTTTGGTTTCGGGTTGGTAGTGAATTCAAAATCTATTCTACCGCTATTTTCAATATCACCTTATTTAAACAAAAAAGAAATTATTTATTCGCTTTTACTTATCTCAATTAATTCAAACAATCATCTTCATTTTCAATTATAAACCATTCAAATCCTCAATAATCTATTGTTCAATTTTAGCATCTCCCCAGTCTGCATGATCCCACTCCGTTCCATCTCCGGCATCGGTCACTACAAGCTTCAATTCGTTAGTGCCGGTAATATCGAGTTCAATGAACTTAGCAGCATCGCTTACCTTCATGATATCGCTTCGATAAAGCAAATCTCCATCCGACCAAACCTCAAATTGCAGGCTGGAAATGGTTTTAATTTTTGCAAAATTGTCAACCCCTATCCATGATGAGAATCTTTTATAGTTGCCACCAATCCGGTAAATAATTTCACAGTAGGAGTGAGTTCCTAAACCTTTTTTAAACGTTCTTCCGGCAATATTTAAAGTAGAGAGTTGAATGGATTTGTCTTTCCTCAATGTTCCCCAACCTTGTTTGCTCGATTCAGGATTCCTGTCGCTCAGGAAGATAGCTCCCGTAACGGGCCGTTTTTTTGTGATTGTAATTGAAGGCTTTGAATTAACGCCCTTCATGTTCCATGCTTGCACGGTATAGTTGTCAATAACCCCAGCAAAGCCTGCTGGCAAAGTAAACGTGGTTGAATCAGTGATAGAATACAGCTTACCGTTTTTAAATATTTTATAGGCCTGCGCATTTGCAACCCTTTTCCATGAAATTGAATTGTTAGGATTTTCCTTAATTACAGGCGATGTCAACGGTTTATTCAAAGAATCAAAAATGGACAAATTCCATTGATTGAATGAAACCAATTTTACGTTACCATTTTTACTCATGTAAAAAGGCAACCATACATAGGTTGATTTTTCAAGGGCAGCGCCATTCCATCGGTCGCCCATGTATATAAAGGCGCCATCGCCTTTATCTGGTAATGGAATGATACAGGTGCTTTGCGACCTGAAAGTAGTTTCGGATTCGGTGCCAAAGCAAGGATTTCCCAAATTTTTATAAGGGCCAAAGAGCGTTTCGGCAATGGCTAAATCAGCAGGATTGGGATCCCAGCCGGAGGTACCCGAGCTTACAATAAAATATTTACCCTCGTGCTTAAATAGTACCGGTGCCTCACGAAATTGACCCGGCATTAGCCGTTGCCATGTTTTACCTTGTACTGCAGGCAATTCAATATCTGTAAACTCCTCGTTTAATCTTACACAGTATAAGGTAGCCAATTCTTCCGACGAATAAATAACGTATGCTTTTCCATCGGTATCCACAAACAGGTTCATGTCACGGTATGCATTTCCCAGTTCTTTTTCCCGTGGATTGATGCCCGGAACCCTGTCGAGCCGATAGCCATAATCGTAGCCAATGGGCCTTTTGTAGCCATTAAATTCAAAAAGCCCATTTGGGTTGTCGGCAATTGCTACACCAGCCATGGCCTCCGAATAGGTGTTGGCATCAAGGTGCATCCACATTACAAACTTTTGTGTTTTGGGATTGTAAATTACCTTGGGCCGTTCGCATACCCCTTTATCTCTAAACATTTCCGGAAGCTTTTCTTTAGGAAGCACAACTCCTTCGTTTTTCCAATTCAACAAATCATTAGATGAATAGCAGGAAATGCCGATTTTATTTCCTTCGCCCAACATGTGGTTTTCGCCATACCAGTAATAAAGATTGGCATGTTTAATAATTCCACCTCCATGTGCCTCAATTGGTTTCCCTTTGGTATCGAGCCATACTTTGCCGGGTTCAAAGATTTTTTGCTTTTGCTGAGCAAAAATGGTGGAAGAAAAAAACAGGGACAACAGAAGGAACGTAAACTGTATTGTAGTTTTGATTATCATGAAATATGTATTTTAATATTGGATTAAATGCGGACTAAGTTGAGAGGATGACTGATTGAAGTTCTTTTGGCAAAGTTAAAATGACAAATAAAATTCAAGACGAATGACTTGATGTAGAATAGTTTTTTCATTTGTTGGCAAGTTTAAAAAGAAGTTTACAATACGTTATATAAAGTTACTTGAATAGCAAGGATTCAATTGACAGAATTTTGGCATGTTACAAGACTACTTTATCTTACTATTTGGGCAAACACATAGAAAAAATAATATTTAAGGGATATGATTGCATTTTTAAAGGGTAAGGTTACTTCATCTATGAAACAACAAATCGTATCCCGATTTATATAAGAATATAATGCCTCGCTAAAACTTTGTAGCATTACAATATTATTTCATTTGGTTGTAAGCTTTCTATTTAAACTTACTCAACTACTGTTTAAGAGGAAAAAGAGTGCTACACAACGTAACTTAATTACAGATAAAGTTGGAGGGCAAAAGACTCCATCAACTCCCGGCTTCTGTGAATTAAAATTTTATTTTTTGTCAACACCCTGATATGGATAATTGAACGGAACCTTTCTCAATAATTTAATTTTTCCTTTGGCAAAACCATACCATCCATTTGGTTTTACCTCACCGCTGTAATGCCTACCATGTATTGTAAGATGAACAAGGTGTACAAGTGTATCAATACCTGCAAGGGCAAGGCATTTACCAGCCTTATCTGTCATTACCTTTACTCCGGCAGTGGAACGGAATATTTCCCGGTTATTACAATATCCGGTTAGTCGTCCGTTTTTTTGTACAAGTTTATAACTGACATTGTTAAGTTTTTGCGTGCAATCGTATTCTTTAGCTGCGGGCAAACCATTAAAATGTATGGTATCGTTTTTAGGATAAATGCCATATAGCCTTGAGTAATATTCCAGCACAGATAAAATGGTGGGGCCATATCCATCTGCTCCGTTTTGCTCGCCGGTAAAAGGATCAAACTGTTGAGTAAATTTTTTGCTGTGCGCAATGGCATCCAGCAACTTCTTTCCAATTAATGTTACTTCCGCAAAATGTCCATAATTTTCCAGGGCATTTATAGCACGCTGATAGGTAAGGCCCTCGGGCTGGCCGCTCCAGTTGTTGAATGAAATATTTCGGAAATACGGATCATTGGCGGCGATACTGGTCAGGGGCATTTTTGTCCAGAACTCTGCAGGATTTAATAAGTGCTGTTTGATAAAGCCATCCGCCATTTTCTGTGTCATGGTACCAAAATACATGGCCCTAAGATTATTGTGGGTAAGACTCGGTAAAATTCTATTGAATTTATCCCTGTAAAAATAAGCGCTTTTTTTAGCCACCCACAGATAGGTGTTCATTTTATTACGTACTTCCTCCGCTTTGCTGCGCCAGTACTTTTCTTTTCCGTTTTTGAGGATGGCCGAAATTTTAGCCAACACATCCCGGCAGGTATAAGAATATCCCATCACATCAATAGACTCTACCGGCATAGGATTTTTTTCGTGTGTGTAGTCTTTGGAATGTGAAGGTGGCCAGTACTTTTTTATAAAATTGGTATCATCTGGAATTTTTCCTTCTACAGGCGGATAGTTGAAAGGCCATACAAACGGGGCATAATCATAACGGATCAGAAAGTCTTCGCCGCTATCAGTCTGGCTCCATGCTTCCAAACAACCATCGCCATCTGAATCACGGTATTTCCACATATAATCATCATAAGCCTGAAAACTGTTGTAAAGCAAATTGAGATAAGCTGTATCCTTGTTTAAAAGGTAATAAAGTTCAAGTGCTGGCCCCGGTACAAAAAAACCCTGCAGGGTTTCGGAGAAAAGCCCAAGGTATCCACCATCTGCTTTTTCTAAATCGGTAAGGCCCCAGATATTATTATTCATAGGGATAATCATGCCGGGCACCCGCCCGGTTTCAGCCTGGTGTTTAAGAAAGATGACTACATTGTTATATGCCACTTCCAGGTTTCGTTTAGCATACATCACCCCACCCATGGGTTGTGTTTCTACCCACACAAAGGGATACTCGCCACCCTCTACCAGCACTTTGTAATTGGGTGAAAATACCCGTACGTTGTCAGCTGCTTTTTTATCAGCCAGATCGAATAAATTTTGCAACGAGGTGTCCGTTGTGGAAAAAGTTACCTGATTGGTTTTACCAGCATCCCAAATATTGGATTTGTTTTGAC
>JANPIJ010000016.1:0-41097 GCA_031424955.1 Ferruginibacter sp.
GCAGGCACTTATTTCCCTAACCCACGCAATAAGGTTGGTATGGGAAGCTAGACCTGACACTCAATGGCCGGTATTAATTTATGCCAGGCGAAAAAATTTAGGAATTTTGGAGGGGTCGAGTTGTTGAGCAGACCCTAATTATTTTCGATGGATTTGGCCATTAATTTAATTGTAGCCGGTTATTTTTCTGCTATAAAAAACAGTAACGGCAAGCGTGGCCCTTTTTACCCGCTAAAACCGAAAATATGGGCCACACCTGGTAAGCGCCCGGGCAGAAGGCTATGAAGGGATATAAATACTAAATGAAGCGCCCTTGTTTACTTCGCTTGTTGCAGTGATGATGCCGTTGTGATTTTCCACTATTTTTTTTACGATGGTAAGCCCCATGCCGGTGCCTTCGTATTTTTCTTTTTCGTTTAGCCGTTGAAATATTTCAAAGATCCGGTCTTTATACTGCAGGTCGAAACCAATGCCATTGTCGCTAACAGTGATATGACAATAATCTTTTCCCAGTGAAAGACTATCGCTGTATGATTCATCACATTTAATATGTTCACTCCTGATTATGATGTATGGGGGTAGTTCCGGCTTAGAAAATTTAAGAGCATTTCCAATAAGATTTTGTAGTAATTGCCGGAATTGAAATGGCATGACACTGACTTCGCAAAGTTCGCTTGCCTCAATGGTTGCATTTTTTTGTTGTAATTTCTCCTTCAATTCCTCCTTTACTTCGTTCACAATTTTATTTAGGTTGATCCTTTCAGTTTTGTCTTCTGTAGAGCGAATACGTGAATAGGCAAGTAAATCATTTATTAGCGTCTGCATATGCAAAGCGGCAACCTGCATCCGTTCAAAATACCTTTTCCCCGCTTTCGATAAATGTTGATATTCATCAGATAGTATGCGACTTGAAAATGTTTGAATTTTTCGCAGTGGCTCCTGTAAATCGTGGCTTGAAATAAATGTAAAAGATTCAAGTTCTTTGTTGGCAATGACTAATTCAGCCGCACGTTTTCCTTTCTCCTTATTTTGAAAAGTGAGTTCTTTGTTTGCAATGACCAGTTCAGCCGCACGCTTTTCCTTCTCTTCATTTTGAAAACCAAGTTCTTTATTGGCAATAACTAATTCAGCCGCACGCTTTTCTTTCTCTTTATTTTGAAAAACAAGTTCTTTGTTGGCAATGGCTAATTCAGCCGCACGCTTTTCTTTCTCTTCGTTTTGAAAAGCAAGTTCTTCATTCGCAATCGCCAATTCAGCCGCACGCTTTTCTTTCTCCTTATTTTGAAAAATAAGTTCTTTGTTGGCAATGACTAATTCAGATGCACGTTTCTCTTTCTCTTCGTTTTGAAAGGCAAGTTCTTCATTCGCAATGGCTAATTCAGCCGCACGCTTCTCTTTCTCTTTATTTTGAAAAATAAGTTCTTTGTTGGCAATGACTAATTCAGATGCACGTTTTTCCTTCTCTTCGTTTTGAAAGGCAAGTTCTTCATTCGCAATGGCTAATTCAGCCGCACGTTGTTCTTTCTCCTTGTTTTGAAACGTAAGTTCTTTATTTGCAATGACCAATTCAAATGCACGTTTTTCCTTCTCTTCATTTTGAAAAGTAAGTTCCTTATTCGCAATGACCAATTCAGCCGCACGCTTTTCCTTCTCCTCGTTTTGAAAAGCAAGTTCTTCATTCGCAATGGCTAATTCGGTGGCACGTTTTTCTTTCTCTTTATTTTGAAACGCAAGTTCTTTATTGGCAATAGCCAGTTCGGTTGCACGCTTTTCCTTCTCATTATTTTGATAGGCCAGTTCTTTATTGGCGATGGCTAATTCAGATGCACGTTTTTCTTTCTCCTTATTTTGGAAAGTAAGTTCCATATTCGCGATGACCAATTCAGCCGCACGTTTCTCTTTCTCTTTATTTTGAAAGGCAAGTTCAATGGTTAATTTTTTTTCCCTCATGCTTATTTAAAATGCCATTATCAAAAAAAAATGCGTTTTTTTTAGTTTGGGTTTACAATATTGACAGTGAATTGCAACTAAGGGTTGGATTTGCGTATTCCTGCACTTCATTGCCTGCGCTAGCCGGAGCAAATGTAAGTTAATCATATCCTAACGAAACCACGACTGAAATCAAATACAGCAGATTGAGGCTCCATCCGGGTTATCATTCTCCGCTTCTGAAATTACAAAAACACTTCCGTGAAACCCCATTGATTGAAAAGAGCCGTCACTATTTTAATGGCGCTCCTCCATAATTAGAAACAAAACCTCGCGGGTAATGATGGCAGCTAAAACATCAAACAGCAACTTACATTGGTTTCAAATACCGGCCTGCGTGTTGCATGGGTCTGAAAACAATTTATAAGATTGTGAATAATGCGGTTACTAATAGATATGTATCACGGATCATTTCCGTATGATCATTTATCAATCAATCGTATCACATAACTATACGAATATTTTTTATTGAGCAGACGGTATTGCTGATGCGGTAATGCGCCCCAACTATTATCGCCGCCTACCCCTCTTTGATTTAAATCAATATGCAGGTAAACTTCCTTCCTGGGTTTGATATCTACCCAATGTTGTTGTTTTTTTGTAAGGCCCGGGTCAAGGTCCTCTGTCTTGTGGTTGGTGGCACTGAAACAGATTGGCTGAATTCCTTCTACCTGTAACCCTTTGCCTTCGTTATTAGTTAACGTTAGCCAACGGGTATCTGTTTTATAACCACTCTCCTGTGGACGAATATAATTGTGGGTGGCCTGGTTTGCTACCTCATCTTTATACAAACCAACAAAGGAGGATGTGTTCCGGTCGCTGTAATTTTCCCATGGGCCACGGCCAAAATAACCGAGTTTACTGTATTGCGAAGGTAATTGCATACGCATGCCAAACCGGGGTAGTTCGGGCAGGTTCCTGCCGGTCATATCGATGGAGGCGGTTACCCTTACAGAACCATCATTTTGCACCAGGTATTCCACTGTATATGGAACATTGATACCTGCTAATTCATAATCAACTTTAATGGATAAACCCGCAGCCGTTTGCTCACCCACCGTTATATTTTTCCTTTGCAGATTAGTATGAGCATTCCGCCAGATGCCCAGCGACTCCTGCATATCACTGCCAAAATCGTTATCGGTTGGGGCACGCCAGAAGTAAGGCTCCGGAAACTGGCTGATCACCCGGGTATCATTGTTAACTGCATAACGGCTGATACGGCCCTGGTTAGTATTAAAAACGCCGCTTATTTTACCTGCGGCAAAGTTTATACTACCCTGGCTTTTGGTAACCTGTAAGGTGGTTTCAGTATTGGAAGCTTTTGCGAAATAATCACCCGCAGTTTTAAATTGTTGCCTCGCAATCTCATGCCCGGCGGGGACCAACGGGGTTGCCGCTTTAGTAAACGCAAAAAGGTTTAAATAAAACTCCGTGCCTTCAGGAGATTTAAACTGAGGTATATTTAATGCAATATCTTTTTGCTGGTGTGGGGCAAGGTTTAATGAAAAAGTATCTTCTTTTGCCACTTCGCCATTTTGTATCAACTGCCATTTAAACCGGTATTGATCCAGGTTGGTAAAGTCAAAAAGATTGATCACCGTTATGGATCCCTTAGCGGCATCTTTCGCCTTAAATAAAATATTCTGGTACACTTTTTTTACTTCATTCAATCCGGGATGTATGCTCCGGTCGGAAGCTACCAAACCATTGCTGCAAAAATTCTCATCATTCTGCAGGGCATATCCGCCCAGGTCGCCACCATAGGCCCAATAGGTTCTTCCATCCGGCGTTTTCCTTTTCATACCCTGGTCAACCCAATCCCAAATAAAACCTCCCTGCATTTTTTTGTCGCTCATTATTACATCCCAGTATTCCTGGAAATTACCACTGCTATTACCCATCGCATGAGAATATTCACACATAATAAAGGGGCGCTTTTTATCGGATGCAGCATAAGATTTCATATAATTCATACCAGGATACATGGGGCAAACAATATCAGTATTCCAATCTTCCCCCGCCGATTCAAATTGTACATAGCGGGTATTATCCCTTTCCTTTATCCATTTGTAAGCATCATGAAAAACAGGCCCGTTACCACACTCATTTCCCAATGACCATAAAATAACAGAGGGATGGTTTTTATCCCGCTCTACCAAATTATAAATACGATGCAGAAACGATGGCGCCCACAAGGGCAAATAAGCGGGATGACTGGCAGTATCATACCGGCCCTGGCCGCCTGCCCCCATTCCATGTGTTTCAATATTGGCTTCATCTACCAGGTATAAACCATATTCATCGCAGAGCTTATACCACAATGGATCATTGGGGTAATGGCTGGTGCGTACTGAATTGATATTGTGCTGCTTCATCAGTTGAATATCTTTTGTCATCAATTCCCTGGTGGGCACATGTCCTTCAATTTCATCATGTTCGTGGCGGTTAACGCCATGCGCATAAGTAGCCACACCATTGATAAACAATTGTGCATTTTTGATCTCCACTTTACGAAACCCGATTTTTGAACCGGTTACACCCAATACATTTCCTGCAGCATCTTTCCAGGTAATAATGGCATCATACAAGTCAGGAGATTCAGCGCTCCATTTTAATGGATTTTTAATGCTCCCGGCAAATGATATGGTTTGAATTGCATCTGCCCCAAGGGTAAACTTTTGCTGCCTGCTGAAAACAGTCATGCCTTTTTTATCCTGCACTTCCACCTGCACCGAACCTGATTTGATCGTATTGCCGGCAAACTGGCGAAGGTCGACCGTTGCGCTGAACAATCCATTTTTATAGCCGGCATCCAGGTCGCTTTTAAAGAAAAAATCCCAAACCGATAATTTAGGCAACGCATATAAAAACACATCCCGTTCTATACCGCTGATGCGCCAGAAATCCTGGTCCTCCAGGTAGCTGCCGTCGTGCCAGCGAAATACCTGTACCGCCAATACGTTTTTGCCTTTTATCAGGTAAGGGCTGATATTAAATTCAGCAGGCGATTTAGAGTTTTTGGCCATCCCTACCTTCTGCCCGTTTACATAAACAAAAGCACAACCGGTAATAGAACCAAAATGAAGTAATATATCTTTCCCGTCCCAGGCATCGGGAACCGTAAATTGTTTACGATATGTGCCTACCGGGTTGTTGTCGCCCACAAATGGCGGGTTTCTAGGGAAAGGGTACGCGACATTGGTATAAATGGGAATACCAAACCCTTTCATTTCCCAGTTGGATGGCACCGGGATATCGCTCCACTTTGTATCATCGAGATCAGCCTGGTAAAAGTCCATCGGCCTGTCGGCATATTTGTCTGTATAAACAAATTTCCAGATACCATTGAGTGATTGGTAACTGGCAGAACGGCTGTAGTCATCCGCCTTTACATCTGCGGCATTGCTGAAGATCATGCCGGTGGCATGTGGTTTTTCTTTGTTTTGTTCTACCAGGGCTGGGTTTTCCCAATCATTCAATTGCTGGGCATAACAAAAATTAAACATCAAAACGGCAAGTATCAAAACTGGCTTCATAGTATAATTTATTTGGGTTAATCGCTAACGGTAAATTTAGCCATTAAAAAATAAAACAGGCAGGTAAAAATTTTACTGACTGAAAAGCGGGCTAAAAGGGGCTACTGGATATAATCACTAAAAAGAAAAACAATGCTATACCAGGCAACCATTTAAATTGAAATCATCATGCACCGTTCAATACCCAGGGCTCCGGCAGCAGGTATACGGGATCCAATTGATAAATTATTCCATTAATTTATCAATTGCAGTAAACGCAAACTGTTAACATACTTTAACCACTTTCATATTTAACAACGCACCCAGTTTTTCAATTTTAGCGCTGATATGCCCCACCCCTACCGCACAATGATGAGCAGGTCCATGGCTGTTCCAGTCGTTCACAAACCGGCGTGCCCCAAACGGAAATTTATACCGGCTGTTGGTGTTTCCAATCTGAAGCACCGGCCCTTTCACGGATTCGCCCTCTGCAACGAGCAACAGTAATTTCCCATCGCCGGATTCCACCAAGGACAATAGGGTTACCGGTCCGTTTTTTACCGACATTTCAACAGATAAGCCACTACCAACTTTTCCATGGTAAACACCCAGCGGCCGCACTTTTGTTTTGCCTTCGGCTATTGCGATATGCCCCGGGCCGTCGTGTCCCATCAGCACCACATCGGCTGCGAAATCCATCGCATAATATTCAGTGAAAGACCCACCGGCACCAAAGCTGTCCATGATTTTCATCGCCTGCGCATTTTTTATTTCATATTCTCCTGCCACAGGAACGCCGTTGGCGGTGAGCAAAGAATTTCCGAGGATAATGGAAGCTATCGCATTTTCATTTTCGGTATTACCGGAGCCTTTATAATAATAGGCCATAGAGCCTAACTGGTATTGGGCAACCAGCCTGTCCAATGCAACGGAGGTAATGGCCGCGTTGGTCAATTCAGCAGCGGCGCAATCTGGCTGTACATCAAAAATCTGCTGAAACAAAGCCACCCTTTCCGCAGCTTCTTCCGGGGAAACATGCCGGCGGTGAGCTACCAGTTCCTCTACTTCCAGCAATTCGATATGGCCACCAAAATGTGCATACTGCATGGTAAGGTCGGTGTAAATATCCAGCATGCCGCTGTAATAATGGCCCATGCACCCCATACGGTTAAAGCTCATGGTGTGTGCGCATTTTGCGGCTTCCACCCATTCGGTAATTTCCTGCCAGCATTCCGGATCATCCTGCAGCATACCGGTAACCTGGTGAAACTGAATGCCTGCTCTTTTAAACACATTGGCAATTTCAGGCACCGGGCAGGCTGAACAAAACGCCAGCCACTCGCCCGTCATTTTAGTGCGGTCGGTCATGGCATTAAAGGAGGTATAATCAATAGCAGCTTCGGGCGCCAGGTTGAGAATGATCACCGGTACTTTTGCACGCTGCACCACCGGCAAAACAGTGGATGATAATGCATAGGTGGTGACATACAAAAAAATGATATCTACGTCTGATGTCTTAAATAACCTGCCCGTTTCAAATGCCTTATCCGTAGTATCCACCAGGCCAGCATTGATGACATGTGGATGGATGGCTGCCAACTTGCCTTGTACCTGCAACAGGTAACCCTCCAGCCGCTCTTTCAATCCTTCAAACTGCGGCCAGTAGGTATCCAACCCAATACCGAATAAGCCGATTTTCATGGTGTGTTGTATCATAGATTGCTGGTTAATGAGATGATGAATGAATAATGAGTGATGAGTGATGAATGATGAGTGAATAGCTTACTTAAGATTGCTGAACAATTTAACACAACATTCGTTTGCAATCAGAAAAGCAAATTTAACTCACTATATTGCCGGGGCAAATAGCCAAACTGATATTTCAGTTATATTTTTTGATATTCCGTTTTTGATGAAGCATGCAAAATTTTTACAAATACCTTCCTACCAGTGCAGCAGACGAGCACTGGGGTTTGTATGTTTTAAATGCAGGTTGGAGCCGGGTAAACATGCTGGATGAATATCCTTCACCCGAACACCCGGCGCATCATTATTTTAGCTGGGATAAGGGACGTGTACTGGATGAGTACCAAATCATTTATATCACCAATGGCGAAGGGATCTTTGAATCTACCCATTTCGCCCAAACAATTATTCGGGAAGGTTCCATCCTACTGCTGTTTCCAGGCGAATGGCACCGCTTTAAACCAGACAGGCAAACCGGCTGGAATGAATATTGGGTTGGCTTTAAAGGCAGCATTATTGAGAACCTTATTCACCACCAATTTATAAGTATTGAAACCCCCGTTGTATATATTGGAGTAAATGAAACCATCATTCATTTATTCACGGAGATCAAAGAAAAAACAACAACAGAAAAAACCGGTTACCAGCCCCTGGTATCTGGTATCGTGTTACACCTGCTGGGACTAATACATTCTCTCTCGAAGCAACAGCATTTCGAATTGGAAGACCATACGGTAGCCATCATTAATAAGGCAAGGATTATTTTCCGAACCAGCATCGGCCAGCAGTCATCGATGGAACAAGTAGCGGAGGAACTGAATGTGAGTTATGCCTGGTTTCGAAAGGCATTTAAACAATACACCGGCATTTCACCTAACCAGTATTTACTACAATTAAAAATAGAAAAAGCAAAGCTGCTATTATCCGACCACTCAAAATCAATAAAAGAAATCGCCTTTGGTTTACACTTTGAATCCGCTTTTTATTTTTCAAAATTATTTAAAGACAAAACCGGTGTAACACCGGGGCAATACCGTAAGAGTTTGGAAAGATAAATACAGCTTGTAAAATTTACTCCCGAAAAAAATTGTTGACCGTAAAACATTTCACCTGGAAGATGATGATACATTTCAACTTGCTGCAATTAATGCCCGCGATTCGGGCTGATCGGTAGGGTATCTGTATTTGAATGATTTAACAGAACGGGAACAATAATCTTTGATTGACCAGTATTGTAAAAAGTTTACACCTTTAAAAAAGTGTAAACTTTATAAGGCACTACAATGAAAGATTGAAAACTTAACATACCACGCCAATATATCAACTTAACTTTAAATAAAACTAACCATATGAACTGGTATATATTAATCCCTTTTGGCATTGGAGCCATAGCGTTGATTGTTTTCCTGGTAAAACGCAATCAAAAGGATGAAAAAAAATTTGAACAGCAATTAAAGGATGATTATCAAAAACCAAAAGATGCAAAAACGGATGACACCATTGATGAGGAAGTAAAATAGTATTCCCCTGCTAAATGGCAGTGTTTTTATCTTTAAGCCATCTTTTTTCACAATGGTTGCCCACCCCGGCAATATCATCCCGCCCTCCCCTTCAACAAATTAATGACTGCTGCTACCTTTTGTTATTTGAAAATCAGTTACTTTTGGAATACTCCAGATTAATTTATCCAAAGGTTTTCAAATTCTATGACCCCCTTTTTACTATATGAAAGATATTGGCTTACGGGTAGCAGACCATATTGACGCAATGCTGGCATATTGGGATAAAAACCAGGTTTGCAGGTTTGCAAATAATGCGTACGTAGAATGGTTTGGAAAAAGCCGGGAGAATATGGTTGATAAGATGACACTTAAAGAGCTGCTTGGCCCCCTGTATGAAATGAACCTGCCCTATATTAACGGCGTACTGCAAGGCCAGCCCCAACAATTTGAACGTGATATACGGATTCCTTCGGGAACGATCAAAACTGCCACTGCCAGTTATTACCCGGATATCTCCCATGGAGACGTGCAGGGCTTTTTTGTTCATGTGACGGATATTTCAGACAATAAAAAACTAGAGCTCGAACTAAAGGCATCAGAAATGAAGTTTAAAGGGTTGTTGGAAAGCGCTCCTGATTCTATTGTGATAGTCAACAGCGATGGGATTATCGAGATAGTAAATGCCCTGACAGAAAAGCAATTTGGTTATTGCCGTGAAGACCTTTTGGGGAAAGCAATTGAAATGCTGATTCCTGAGCGATACAGGGAAAGTCATATAGGGCATCGTTTACAGTACGCTTCCAGCCCCAATTCACGTGGCATGGGTACCGGGCTAGAATTATTTGGCCTACACAAAAACGGGAAAGAAATCCCCGTAGAAATCAGTATTAGCCCGATCAATTTACCGGATGGAGTATTTGTGTCAGTGGCCATCCGGGATATCTCCTGGAGGAAACAGGCAGAGATCGAAATTAAAACCGGCAATGAGCGGAACAGAATCTTTATTGAACAATCGCCCAATGCCCTTGCCATGTTTGATTTGGAAATGCATTATATGGCTGCCTCCGGGAAATGGATGGAAGATTATCATTTACAGGGAAAAGAAATCATTGGCCATTCACACTATGAAATATTCCCTGAAATTGGTGAAGACTGGAAAGCAATTCACCGGGCCTGTTTAAGGGGTGAAACCAATCATTGTGATGAAGCCATGTTTGAAAGGGCCGACGGATCAGCTCAATGGATCACCTGGGATGTACGGCCCTGGTATATTTCAGCGGGCAAAGTTGGTGGATTACTGATGTATACTGCCGATATCACCAATGTAAAATCGAAAGAGCGGGAGAAGCTCAGGATTGAGGCTATCCTGGATAAAACCAATGAAGTAGCCCGGATTGGCACCTGGGAGATGGAGTTAAAAACGGGTATTTTAAAGTGGAGTGGCATTACAAAGCAAATACATGAAGTACCCGGCGATTATACGCCTGATCTGAATACTGCTATTAACTTTTATAAAGCCGGCGAAAGCCGGGATTTGATACAAAACGCCATTAAAAAAGCCATTGATCACCATATCCCTTTCGACCTGGAATTAGAATTAGTAACTGCAAAAAGTAATTCCGTATGGGTAAGGGCCATTGGACAGGCTGAGTTTAAAGATGGTGTATGCAAAACCATATCCGGAATATTCCAGGACATCAACGAAATAAAAAGTTCTAAAGAAGCTCTTAACAAATTAAACGAAGAGCTTAAAACAATTCTGAATGCCGGGTATGTAGCCATCATTGGCACCGATAGTGAGGGTATCATTACCCATTTTAACAGGGGGGCGGAAGCATTGCTGCAATATTCAGCTTCCGAATTGATTGGTATCAGAAACCCGATGCTGCTACATGTAAATGAGGAGGTGATAGAAAGGGGGAAAGCGCTTTCGCAAAAGTTTGAAGAAAAAATTACCGGTTTTGATGTATTGGTAAAAATTCCCAGGCAGGATTTATATGAATCCCGGGAATGGACCTATGTTAGAAAAGATGGTTCCACTTTTCCGGTGCAGCTGGTAGTTACTGCCATCAGGAACCGGCAGGATGAGGTAACCGGTTTTTTGGGTGTTGCAACAGATATCAGTGAAATTAAAAAAGCGGAAAAGGAATTAAAAGCCCTGCATGAAATTACCAGTGATCAAAACAACCGTTTAAAAAATTTTGCACATATTGTTTCTCATAACCTGCGATCCCATTCCGGCAATATTGATATGTTACTGGATTTGTTTTTGGAAAAGCACCCTAAAGTAACGGATAACAAAATTTTGATGCACATAAAAAGCGCATCCGTTAACCTGATGGAAACTATTGCCAACCTGAACGAAGTGGTTTTGATGAATACGGCGCTCGAACAAAACCTGGTTCCTGTGAGGTTACATGCAGCCATTGAGTCGGCGATTAATACGGTTAGCCAGTTGATCAAAAATGCGGATGTGCAGATAAACAATAAGGTAGATCAGGCTGTTACTATCGCAGGCATACCCGCATACACAGATAGTATTTTGCTAAATTTTATTACCAACAGTATCAGGTACCGGTCTGCTGAAAGGAAAAGTAAAATTATTCTTTCGGCCACTTTACATGATAATTATGTAATATTAACTATTGAGGATAACGGGATTGGAATTGACCTGAAAAAAAACGGCGCAAAATTGTTTGGAATGTATAAAACCTTTCATGGAAATGCGGATGCCAGGGGAATCGGCTTATTTATAACAAAGAACCAGGTGGAAGCGATGGGTGGTAAAGTAGAAGTGGAAAGCAGATTAGATACAGGAACCATTTTTAAAATATACCTGAAGTATGAAAAAGTTTGACATTGCCTGCATTATTGAAGATAACCTGGGAAACATATTCTGGCTGGAAACCATTATGGAAGATGTGAATTTTTGTGATCACCTGATTATTTTTCACAATGGTAAAGAGGCACTCGATCAGTTAAAAGCCCTTATTGAATCAGGTGGCCGTCTTCCGGAAATCATATTCCTCGACCTGAATATGCCGGTGATGGATGGATGGGAATTCCTGGATGAATTCACATTGATCCCAACAAAAAAGCAGATCCTCATTTACATTGTTACATCATCTATTGACCCTGCAGATATTGAGAGGACGAAAGAGTATGAAAAAATATCCGGTTATATAGTAAAGCCGGTTACCATGGATAACCTGAGAGAAATATTACAAGCTGCAACATTAAAAGATACCATCCTTTAATCTTTTAAATATCCAGGGTTACAAAAGTTAATATTCTTTCGACTGATAAGCTCAATCATTTCAACATTTTTTCATTTTACAACTCTTACTGCTGAAATGGGTACAAACGCTAATTACCGACAGCGCAGTAATGCTATTGCTTAATTGATCTGCTTCAATTTTATAAATCCCCTCCCTTAAAATATTACACATCTTAAGCGGCATTCCAATTTTACCTATGAAGGCCTCTCTGAGTGTTGTTAGCCCTGGCAAATATTGCTACATGCACTTATATGCTAAGTCGCCTGCCAAACCCGAAGGCCACCATACCAGCTAATTTAAATAATCGCTTTACCTGCAACAGGAAAAAATTTCGGCAATAAATTTATTTCAACCGAAGGATAATGTAGCTTACTGCATCTATACAATATCTACATTGAATGAAAAAGAGCTGATATATCAATTAAGGCAGGGTGAAGAAACTGCGTTTCGGTGGCTGGTAGAAAATTACCGCAACCGGTTGTTCAATAGCATACTCAATATGCTGCAGCATACAGAAGAAGCGGAAGATGCTTTGCAGGAAACTTTTATTCAGGTGTTTGAATCCATTCAATCATTTAAAGAAGAGTCATCCCTTGCTACCTGGATTTACCGGATAGCCATCAGAAAGGCATTGGAAAAATTAAGGAGAAATAAAACAAGGCAGCGTTTACATAATATTTTGCCCTGGTGGATGCCGCAGGAAAAGAAAAGCGATAGCGCATTATTTCTTCACCCGGGTATAGCAATAGAACACAAGGAAAAAGCTGCTGTTTTATTTAAAGCCATTAAAGCATTACCCGAAAAACAACAACTGGCTTTTACACTGATCAAAGTGGAGGGCATGAATTATGACGAAGCATGTAACATCATGCAGTTAAGCATAAAGGCCGTTGAATCATTGACCAGCAGGGCAAAAGCAAATCTGCAAAAAGAATTAGAAAGCTATTACCACACAGCAAAATAAAAAAGATGAAAAAAAAAGCTACACCGTTGGTGGAGGACCATCTAAAAAGCCTGCAGGACATGCAGGAAGTGGGTACCGATGATTTTTTTTATACCAGGCTAATGGCAAGGATGGAGAGCAAAAATTTACAGGAGGGCTGGAGTTTTCCACTAAGGCCGGTTTGGGTTTTGGGTACATTAGTAATACTGTTAGCGGTAAATGGATTGATGTTATCCCAACAATTAAAAGCAAAAACACCGGTATCAACAACGGCTTCCGGTTTGCAGGCATTTGCTGAATCGTACGACCAGTCTATTTCATCAAGCTATTGAATCAGGAACTATGAATAATACATCAAAAAATAAATTATTAACCTGGCTGGTAGTTTTACTATTGCTAGCCAATGCAATTACCATCACCCTGTTTTGGATGGGGAAAGCCAGGCATCCGCAACAGCCCAACGGCACGCCACAGGAATTTTTAGTACAGCAATTAAAACTGGACTCCAAACAACAGGAGCAACTGCAGGTATTGGTAAAAGAACACCAGCAATCAGCAGCGTTGCTGCGTAAAAAAATAAGGGAGTCAAAAGAGGCTTTTTTTGATTTGCTGCATCAACCGGTTATTACAGATAGCGTTAAACAGGCGGCAGCAAATACTGCCAGTAAAAATACGGAAGCACTGGACCTGCTTACCTTTAATCACTTTAAGAAAATAAGATTATTGTGTACCGCAGAACAGCAAAAGAAGTTCGACCAAATTATCAGGGAGGTTACCAACATGATTATTCAGCCCCGCCCACCCGGGAGGCCCGGTAATAATACCCAGGGCCCTCCACCGGAAGGTCCCGGGGGAGACAGACAGCTTCCTCCAGGTGCACCTGGCGATGACAAACCTCCACATCCACCAAATTAAGACAATACCAGCGAAGGATTCTTAGCACACATTCATCTAAATAAAAATCAAAGCAATGAAAAAAATCATTTTTGCTATCGGGCTTTTATTGCCTGTTACCATCTTACATGCACAACCGCCACATCCACCGAAGCCCCCGGGTATTGAGGAACGCATCAACAGAACGCAGGAAATACTACAACATGAAGTGCAACCGACAACTGCTCAGCAAACTGCTATAGCAACGGTATTCAAAACCTTCTTTACTGCGGAAGATCAGTTAAGAAAAGATAATCCGCCGCCTCTCCCACCACCTCCTGATCCAAAAGTGAAAGCTGCAATGGATCAACTGGCAAAGGAAAGAGATGCAGCTATCAAAAAAATATTAACGGAAGCGCAATACGCCAAATACCAGGAAGCGGCAAAGAAGTTGCATCCTCCAAAAGCTGGTGGTCCCGTCGATAGAAACAGCATGCCCAATGAAATAAATTAATCTGTAAACAAAGAATAAAATGAGTATGAAAAAATCATTGATCCCAATATTGGCATTCACCATATTGGCTTGTAAAAAAAATAATGACAATATAACTCCCGGTACAACTAATGATGGCACCACCACCAATAATTTTTCAAGGCTTTACGCCAAAATGTATAACATCATTTCATTTGACTCATCAGGCAGTACAAATGTTATCATTAAAACCACCGATGTGCCGGATCATAAGACGCCTTTTTTTGGTGTGGGTAATGCCAAATATGAAGCCTATAACGGCGACAATCCAAACTTCAGTGCATCCATAAACCTTGGCGGAACAATCAGTACCCCCACTTTACTTTCACAGTCGTTAACATTCACCCTGCCACGTTACCCGGTGGTAGCGGATACACATGCTTCAACCACCGGTGGACCAATTGGTATCGGCAGAAATGGTGTATCTTATTTCAATCAATACAATGGTCAAATGGCTGCTTTGGACGATTTGGAAATTAACAATTTGGACCAGTATTTAGGGCACCCGACACCGTCCTTTGCGGGTGCGCAATACCACTACCATTTTGAGCCAAAATACCTGACTACCAGATTTGGCAACAGTTCATTCCTTGGATTTTTATTGGATGGATTCCCTGTTTACGGGCCTTATGAGAATGGCGTAAAAATCACTACTTCCATGTTGGATCCTTACAATGGGCATGTGAGTGCAACAGAAGATTATCCGGCAGATAAAATTTATCATTACCATGTTATCGCAGCAACTACCAGCAGCGCAGCAGCATTAAAACAGGCTGCCCCATATATCAATGGCGGCAAATATTATGGAACCAAAGGCACTGCAAACTAATGCGAAAGTTATCACTGATAGTACTGCTGATCGCATCCTGCAATCCAAAGCACGTTGAAGAGTCACGACTGCCGTTGGATATTACGATTGAAGCAACAGACACGGCACTACAAAACAATAATGGCACCTGGTTGTATAAAAATAATTGTTACAATGGCTGGATCATAGAAAATGACTGCGGAGTGATCATTACAAAAATACCGGTGATAGATGGTAAAGAGAATGGCGTTGCTCATGGATGGTTTAAAAACGGGGTCAAACAATACGAACGAAGTTTTAAAAACGGCAACCGGGATGGCAGCCATACCGTGTGGTATGAAAACGGCGTATTGGCTGGCGTAAACAATTTTAAGAATGACCGGTTTGAAGGCGAACAGCGCTCTTATTTTCAAAGCGGACACCTATGGCAGCGCCTTCATTATGTAAATGGCTATGAAGAAGGCAAACAGCAATCCTGGAATGACAGCGGCAGGGTAATCAATAATTTCACAGTAAAAAACGGAAAACTATATGGCGTTATCGGCAGGTTCGATTGCATGTCAGTGTATAAAAAATAGCAGCTGCTTTTTAATAAGTGTCTGCCTGTTGTTGGTTTCATGCAAAACCAATAATAATTTACCAACTGATACTTTACCGTTTTATAACAAAGCAACATTTGATGCGGAATGGATTAATAAAGAGGATACCAATTATGCCAACATACATACAATTGCCCCCTTTGCTTTAACCAGTCAACAGGGGCACTTAATAACAAAGGATTCGCTGGATGGTCATATCTATGTAGCCAATTTCTTTTTCACGGTATGCCCGGGTATTTGCCCTAAGATGGTGGTTAACCTGAATTCATTACAGGATAGTTTTGCTAACAATGATGATGTAAAACTTGTTTCATTTTCGGTGATGCCATGGGTAGATTCTGTAGCAAAGCTGAAGGCCTACGGAGCGGCGCATCACATCACCCCCTCAAAATGGTTCCTGCTTACTGGTGACAAAGAGCAAATTTATTCAT
This sequence comes from Ferruginibacter sp., assembly GCA_031424955.1. Taxonomy (GTDB): domain Bacteria; phylum Bacteroidota; class Bacteroidia; order Chitinophagales; family Chitinophagaceae; genus Ferruginibacter. The sequence goes on from JANPIJ010000016.1 coordinate 16,220, forward strand.
TGGGAAGAAAATCATATTTCGCAGAAAAAGGCCTCGGCTTACAAAAAAACGACACTGAGTTTCTACACACCGAATCGATGTTGTTGATTGATAAAAAAAGCAGGATAAGGGGCATCTATAACGCTACACAGAAAGTGGATATTGAAAGAGTTTCAGAAGACATCCGTACACTGTTGAAAGAGTAAAACGATCATCCCATTTATCATATTTCCAAAACGGCAAATTATTGTTACGTTTAAGTGTCAGGTGACAGTTTGATTTTTGATCTGATAGCTGCCTGATGATGAATGGTCAATCTATGTTTTAGATTTCCCGCTTTTGCAAAAAAAAGCATCCGCCTGGTGCGGATGCCTTTTGATTTTTGTAAACCAATTGTTTACTTCGGATCTAACATTTTCTTTAACCGGTCGCTCAAATCCTGTAAATGGTATTTGGTAGCCCGGTCGCCGGATGCTGCTCCTGCATCAACCATTGTCTTTAGCTCACGTGCATGCCCCCTTACATAGGAAATGATATCTGATTTTTTTGTATCAATCGTTGGTTCTGCATTTCCGCTTCTTATTACAAACACTGTTACTCCCGACTGTGAAGGATTAATGATCGTGCCCAGTCTTTCTACATACGATTTCTGCAGGTTTCTCCTGTAAATATCTATTGGCTTTTTTGTGTTTAATTCTGTAAACACCATTTGTTTTAAATCGCTTAGCAAATCAAATAAGGTATAAGCTGAGTTACCGATTGCTGCTTCAGCAGTCAACATTTTGTTCATGGTAGCCGTACTCATCATCTTGTTTAAAGCAGCTTCCTGCAGGGCCAAAATCGATGCGGTAGTATTTACTCCGGTTTTGGCGGAGATGTCTTTATTGATTAGCCAGGTGGGTGTGGTAAACAGCTGCTTGTTAATAAATTCGGCAGCTTCTTTTTGAGTTTGCTTACTCACAAATTCATACACGTCGCCCGGCTGGTTATTCTTTTTAATGGTTTCGTATACACCACCAAAATGATAGGTTACATGGCCAATATAAGTTCTGAACTGACCAACCACTTTGCTATACATATCTGCCAATGCACTATAATCTTCATTCGGCTCTTTCGTCCAGGCCGGTAGATTGGGCAGTATGCGCTGCAGGTTTTTAATTCCATAGGTGGAGGCTACCATCGCATTATCACCAATACATTCGCTTTGATCTCTCGGATCATCAGGCTGTCCCTGGCGACCATAATAATAGCGTTTATCATTGGCCTTGGCTTCAATCCATTTATCCAGTGTGGCTACTTCGTCTTCGGCTGTGGCCGCTTCCGGAATTAACCGGTAGCCCCATTCAATCGACCATTTATCATACGCACCAATGCGGGGATATATACCGGCAGCACCAATATTATCTTCCGGCTGCGCTACATAGTTAAAGCGGGCATAGTCCATGATGCTGGGAGTATGACCGTTGGCTTCCACCCATGCTTTGTCACGCAACTTTTCAACGGGCACCCCTGCAGATGAACCAAAGTTATGTGGCAGGCCAAGTGTGTGCCCCACTTCGTGCGATGATACAAAACGAATCAATTGTCCCATCAGCTCATCATCAAAAACCATTTTACGGGCCCTCGGATCAATGGCGCCTGCCTGAATCATATACCAGTCGTGCAATAATTTCATCACGTTGTGAAACCAGCCGATATGGCTTTCAATGATTTCGCCACTGCGTGGATCCACGGTACTGGGGCCATAGGCATTTTCCACCGGTGAGGGCTTGTATATTATACCACTGTTTCTTGCATCCTCCATACTCCAGGTGCTGTCTTCTTCCCTGGTAGGTGCTTCCTTAGCCATAATGGCATTTTTAAAACCAGCCTGTTCAAATGCAACCTGCCAGTCATTTACACCCTGTATCAGGTAGGGCACCCATTTTTTGGGTGTAGTTGGATCAATATAAAAAACAATGGGTTTTACGGGTTCCACCAACTGTCCGCTTTTGTATTTCGCCATATCCTCCGGCTTTGGCTCCAGTCTCCAGCGGGCAATCAGGTCGATGTCTTTTACTCCCTGGGGATTGGCATCGTAGTCGGTATAGCTGTTGCCAAAATATCCCACCCTTTTATCTTCGTAGCGGGGTTTCATTGGCTTTTCGGGAAGCAATACCATGGAACTGTTCATTTCCAGCGTAACAGTCGCCATGCTTGCAGGCCTGGGTGGCTGACCTGGTATAGGTGTTGCAACGTCTGCACTTTTGACAAAAGTTTTTACGGTGGTAATTTCAATATTGGTGGGATAAGGACGAACAGATAGAATGTAAGACTTATCAGGCTGGAATGTGCCAACCCGAAACTGGCTCTTTCCGGCACCTGTAAAACCAAACACTTCATTGTCGCCGTTAATGATATCAGTAATTTCAATTACTATTCCTTTGCCCAAACTATCACTGGCGATTGCTTTTACATCAAATGCGAGGGCAATAGGCTGAATGTTACTGTTCATTACCGACTTATACATCGGTTTGGAGCTATCAGGGTTTACATTGTAAGAAATGTTTTTCAGGAAAACTTTGTTGTTGGGTCCCTGCTCAAAACGAATCACGTTGTCGCCAATCTGGTCGCCGGCATAACCACCAAAAGACTTAGGGCTTTCCACAGAAGCTTTTGAAACCCGGTTAACCATTAGTATGTCCCTGCTAAATACAGATGGCGAAATTTCTAAAAAATATTTCTCTTCTACTTTATGCACGGTTAGAAAACCTTTGCTGGTAATCGCCTTGGCTGTAATTACGTCTTTATAAGGTTTAGGTGCCGATTTGGGTGTTTCAGCAGCAGGCTTATCCGTACCGGTTACCGGAGGTGTTGCCGGCCTGTTTTGGGCAGAAGCAATTAAGCCCGAGCAAATGGCAAGCCATACAAACCCGATTTTTTTTGTGGAGTTAATCATTGGTTTCTTTTAATTTAAAAATGTTAATCAACGAAAATATAGATTCGGTGGTAATTTTCAAGCAAGTGTGGGTCTTATTGGTAGCTGTTACCGGCTTTTTTCAAATCATTTTGGATGAGTGGTTTTATTCAGGGATGATCGCAAACTAATAAGCTGGGCGCTAGGGTCCCTGGCACTAAAAGCGGGTGGCTGCAGAAAATAAAATTTTCTAACTTTGAATTATGCAGCAACGCCTTTATTTTTAGACATCCGTTTTTTAGAAATACATTCCTACATTGGCGCAAGCGTCCGCTTGTGCCGTATGAGTTCGCTCCATTTGAACCGATGGGTTTTCATAGGCAAAGTGGGCTTCCTGAAATTGCTAACAGTTTTTTGATGTAGGGCACAAGCGGACGCTTGCGCCAAGGGCAGCTCACGAATTTAGCTACAGTATCCACATTGGCGCAAGCGTCCGCTTGTGCCGTTTGAGTATGCTCCATTAGGACCGATGGGTTTGATGCCGGTTTTAAAATTTCATTGCCGTTGTTTTAGCCTGGGTATTTCTTTAAACAAACATTTGGTTGTAATTAATTACCACCATTAGCGTCATCATTCATTTTTTTCGGCTTTGCAGATTTTGCCTGCCGTATACGGTAGCTAATGGTGAGATTTGTTTGTCGTCTTCTGAATTGAAAGTCTCCTTCTGAATAGAAATTTTTGCCATTGATGATCGTCCGCATCCGGCGGGTATTGAATACATCCAGCACATTTAAATTAAGGGTGCCTTTTCCTTTAAAAATATCCTTGCTCATGGATATATCAGCATAATACAATGCTTTACGTTTACCCTGCGCTGTTTTTTGCGGTGCTTCATAATTCGCCCTCAGTTGCAAGTCAATATTTTGGGGAAACGTAAACCGGGAGGTTTGCCTTACAAACCAACTGTAAGTGGTTGCTTTATAATCGGGCAGTATATTACTGCCATCAATATCCGCATGAAAGAAATTAAAATTGAAATCGAGTTTCCACCATTTATACAACGCATATCCGCTGGTAAACTCTGCACCAAAAGCTTTCTCTGATACAAGATTTTCTGTACGGGTAACCGAATTGCCCTGGCTGTTGACCGTTCTGATCCGGTCGATTTTGCCCGTGGTACCACGATAATAAATGGCAGATGTAAAAGATCCTTTGTCGAAAGATTTGATATGGCCCACTTCAATCACATTACTAAACTCCGGCTCCAGGTCGGGATTGCCACTAAAATAATTCCGGTTGTCAGAAAAGGTAACAAAGGGGCTTAAGTCATTATAAAAAGGCCTTCTTACCCTGCGGCTATAGCTTAACTGCATGGCATTTTCTTTGGGCAGTTTAAACGTAAAATGAGCACTCGGAAAAAAGCTGACATAGTTCCTTGGGTTTACCTCGTTGGTTTCTTTCAGGGTGGTTTTTACATCCGTCCATTCAGTACGCAATCCCGCCTGGTAAGATATTTTTTTATGCTGGTTGCCTAATATACCATAAGCGGCATGGATATTTTCGTCATATACAAATACATTGTCCAGCCCGGGCAATGGAACAAATTGTCCCGCTATATCCTGCTGGCTAACCACATAATCGTTCACCATATTGCGGAAACTGGTTCTTACCCCGGTTTCAAATTTCCCTTCTGCGCCAATGGGTTTTACATAATCAAGTTGAAAGAGCCACTGTTTTTCAAATTCATCATTGATTGATTTTTGGAGGATGGCTTTTGAAGCAACTTCAGCTCCGCTGGGTTGAAAACTATGTTGCGTAAATAACTGGTCGGAGTTTTCCCAGTAATCCAAATATTTTATTTCGGCAACCAGTTCATGCCCCTTACCGGCAAAAGATTTTTTGTAGTTGACGGAATATTCCGAGTTGGGTTCTGTTTCATCTTCATCCTGCGTGCGTTTTGTAATGCCGGTTAAATTGGAAGTTTTGAACAGGTAATCTTCGTACCTGATATTTGTAGCCCTGTTGCCCTGGCTGCGGCGGTATAAGTAAGAAGCTGTGAGGATACTTTTGTCTGTAAAATAATAATCCAGGCCGCCGCGGATATTATTATTGAACCCTGTAAGGAGTCCTTTATTATTTTGTTGCAAGATAAAGGTGGTATCTATTCCATACACTTCCTGGTACAAAGAACCTTTGCCCGGTTGCCTGCGGTAAGCGATGCCATAATTAATAAAGAAGTTTATTTTTTTATGGCGGTAATTAAAATTCAGTGCGGCTCCCAAATTGGTGGGATAACCTGTAACCAATTCTACTGAACCATTAAAACCCTGGCCCTTGTCTTTTTTCAAAATAATATTGATAATGCCGGCCATTCCTTCCGCTTCGTAGCGGGCCGAGGGATTGGTAATGATTTCTACCCGGTCAACCATGCTGGCCTGCAACTGCTGCAATCCGCTTCCCCCTTTAATGCTCACCAGCCCGGATGGTTTACCGTCAATTAAAATGCGCACATTATCACTTCCCCTCAATTTTACATTTCCCTCCGGGTCTACCGATACAGAAGGAATATTGGTTAAAATATCAGATGCTGAACCGCCGGCATTGGCCAGGTCTTTTCCTACATTAAATATCTTTTTGTCCAGCGTTAATTGCATTGAGCTTTTTTCAGCCTGCACAATCACTTCGTCCAGCGTATTAGTAACCGGAACAAGTTGTATGTTGCCCAGTTCAACTACAGGTGTTTCTTTAGAAAGGAGAAAGACTGCGGAGGTATAGGTTTTGTACCCCATAAATTCAACTTTTACAAAATAGCTGCCGTAGCCAACAGCCAGGTTAAAATAGCCGGTATCTGAGGAGAGATTGCCATCTGCCAGGCTTTTATTATTACTCCTGTAAATTTGAACGTTGGCAAATGCCAATGGTGATAAAGAAACCGAATCAACAATCCTGCCTTTTATAAAAACAGTTGGAGATGTTTGTGAATAAACGGAAATGGTAAAAAAAAGGCATAGAAAACCAACTAATATGACTGACTTTTTGATATAGTGCATTGAATTATTTTGTTGGATGATTTACCGGCCTGGTTCGCTGATGAAATAGCCTGGCAAATGATTTACATACCTGCAAGTGTAACTACACCGGCATTTCCCGGCTTCTCCTATTTACAGTATTCCTGGTACTTTCGCAGCATAAAGTCGCGTTATACTCATTAATAAAAGCAGGGTACCTGAAAGGCAATCAACGTTGCTGCAATTTTCTTACCGCAACAATACTTTTACCAATACTCTCAAAGGGGTCTTTGGGCATATCATGCTCTATAAAAAAATGTTTCAGTCCTGCTTTATAGGCGTTGCTAAAAATTTGTTGATAATTAATGATCCCATCGCCTACCGGCAAAACAGTTTTAAATTCCTTATCAATATCTTTTAAGTGCCATAACGGAAAACGTTTTGGATGCTTTTTAAAAAGGGCTACTACATCTTCGCCCCCCTTGGTGGCCCAGGCAATATCCAGTTCAAATTTCAGTAAGTCATTGCTTATTTGCGATGCGAAATAATCAAAGGCCCGGATGCCTTCTGTTTCGGCAAATTCCTTTTCATGATTGTGATAACAAAATTGCAGGCCCGCTTTTTGGGCCATCACTGCAGTTGTTTGTAACACTTCCGCACTCTTCTTTATGTCATCAGCAGTTCCAATGGAAATACTGGAACAAACCAGGTATGGGACACCAGCCGCCGCTATGTCGTCCACCGCCTCCTGTGCATTGTCGGTCAGGTTTAATGAACGGGGCATTTTTGATAAATCCATACCGGGACGGGGCCTGAAAGCATTGCCCGGCACATGGTGCGATTGCCATACCAGGCCCAGCTCTTTCAACAGTACTGCAAACTCTTTTGCCGTCATTCCATAGTAAGCCCCTTTGCGGCTAAAGGCAGATTCTATTTCCTTATAACCAAGGGCTGCCACTTTTTGCAAATTCCCTTTTACATCTTCATCCAATATATTAAACAATGTAAACAATTGCAGGCCGGCATTGGCTGGTTTGGCCGCTGCAAATATGTTTGCGGTATTAAACAACAAAGCCCCTGTAGTCAGGAGGCCTGCTTGTTGTAGAAATTCTTTCCTGGTTGGCATAATAAAAATCGGGAGTTAAGAAACTTTAAACTTATTTTTCAAATAAGCAATCGCCATACTGTATGCATCTTTGGATTTTGCTTCATCGTGTTTTGGATTGCTGGGATTGGCAAAACCATGTACCGCATCAAATATTTTATAGTTCAGTTTTTTGCCGGCAGTTTTCATATTCGCTGCAAATTCTTCAATCACCTGTTTTGAAATAAAATTTTCTGTGGCAAACAAGCCCAGTACATCACTATTGAGCGTCTTTAATTTCTCTACATCTTTTACCGGCATACCATAATACATTACACTGCCGATATTCTGTTTACCCGTTATGAGCGCAGATTTGAGTGACCAGCCACCGCCAAAGCACCAGCCCACATTGGCAATTTTTGCTTTTTTACCGGCATAAGCCATTCCTGCTTTTACAATATTTTCCAAACGGGTTTCCGCCACGCTTTGCATAAATTGCCCTGCTTCCTTAGGATCGGCAGTTACTTTGCCATCGTACATGTCTAAGGCCAGTACATTCACTTCTCCGTTCAAATCATTGTAAAAAATATCAACCTGCCGTTTAATGTAATCGTTGAGGCCCCACCACTCCTGGTACACAAATAGCCATTTGTTCGATTTCTTTTTTGCTTTCATAATATAGCCTTTTGCGGCTATGCCATCGGTGCAGGGAAAACTGATACTTTCTCCCTGTTCTTTATATTGAATGGGTAATGGTGACAAGTGCATTGCTATAAACGCAGGATCGCTGGCAAAGGCCGCCATTCCATCGTCATTTATTTCGGGATGGCAACTGATAATTTCACGATGCGTAGTTGCATTCCTATACTCATTACTGTTAAATACCAGGGTGCTAAACAAAAGAAGGATGGGGTAAAAAAACAATTTATACATGGCAGCATGATTTTAATGAATGAGAAAGTTACAGTAAAAATTTATCATTGATCTTGAAGGGGTAACATTTTTTATACGATTAAGCTGGCAGGCGTTACCAACATCATGCACATAGTCTCACCTTACATGATGCACCTGGCCGGCATTGGTTTAACAATGATCGTAATTCACAACAGGTGATTTACCCGTTACGCGATGACGATATACCCGGGATATCCCTTTCGAGGTAACTCATTTTGTACACAAGATCATACCTGGTATCAGGTACCTGTTCATCAAAAATTTGCTTTTGTTTTTTTCCGGTATGTAAACGTCCAGCTTTTCTAACAACCCTATTTACTGCGAATAAAAATGCTTACACATTTCAACAAAAAACACCTGGCTACTCATGCGTTGTAGAATTCATTACCCAAATAATTAAAAAATATCCTGCTAATAAACCGCTTTCAATCTGGCATCTTTTTTAACCACTTCTATTATCTCCAAACATTTAAAAATTAAACTTGATTTATGAAAACAATGCAAAAAGCAGCTACTAAAGAAACTGCGCCGAAAAAACAGGCATCTCAGAAACCATCCCCAAACAATTCCCAGGCATCGGGGTTGCGTGAATTGTTCCAGGACAGTTTGAAAGACATCTACTGGGCAGAAAAAGCACTCACCAAAGCGCTTCCCAAAATGATAAAAAAAGCAACTTCTGAAGAATTGGTTGCTGCGCTAACAGACCATCTTGCGGTAACCCAGGAGCAGGTGACCCGGATGGAAGAAGTGTTTACAACGCTCGGTCTGAAGCCACAGGCTAAAAAATGCGAGGCGATGGAAGGGCTTATTAAAGAAGCCGGTGAAATCATGGAATCTACTGAAGAAGGTGTAGTAAGAGATGCCGGCATTATTGCCGCAGGGCAAAAAGTAGAACATTATGAAATTGCTACCTATGGTACCCTGTGTGCATTTGCGAAAATTTTAGGAGAAATGGATGCGGCGGAATTATTGTTACAGTCGCTCAATGAAGAAAAAGAAGCGGATGACAAATTATCTGAAGTAGCGGAAGGTTCGATCAATCTGCAGGCTGCAGGTGTAGAAGCACAAGAAGATCAGGAGGCCTAAGCTAAGGTTGATATATGAAAATGCAGGCCCCATTTAAACACCCGGGAAGTTACAGAATGCTGTGCTTCCTGGTTTTCGTTGTCCCCGATATATCAACGGTTACGGAATAAATTCTCTTAACCCCAATCATACCTAAAACAATGTTATGGCAAAAAGCAACACAAAAAAAGAAGCAGGTGAAGATAAGAAACTGGCAGACCTGGAACCTGCAAAGAAATTTGATGACGGCCAGTTTTTAACCACCAATCATGGCCTTAGAATTAACGATAACCAGAACTCTTTAAAAGCCGGGGAAAGAGGCGGAACCCTGATAGAAGACTTTATTCTCCGGGAAAAAATCCACCATTTTGACCACGAACGCATACCGGAAAGAATTGTACATGCCAGGGGATCTGCTGCCCATGGTTATTTTGAATTGTATGAATCTATAGGCCGGTATACAAAGGCCCGGCTTTTTAATGAAACCAATGTGAAGACGCCCGTTTTTGTCCGTTTCTCTACCGTTGCAGGTTCCAGGGGCTCTACCGACCTGGCAAGGGATGTAAGAGGGTTTGCAGTAAAATTCTACACACCCGAAGGCAATTATGATATTGTAGGAAATAATATCCCCGTTTTCTTTATACAGGATGCAATGAAATTTCCCGACCTGGTTCATGCAGTAAAGCCGGAACCGCATAATGAGATTCCTCAGGCGGGTTCTGCCCATGATACATTCTGGGATTTTATTTCCCTGATGCCGGAGAGTATGCACATGATTATGTGGGCAATGAGCGACCGGGCCTTACCCAGGAGTTTAAGAATGATGGAAGGTTTTGGAGTGCATACGTTTAGATTTATAAACGAAGCAGGTGCCTCCCATTTTGTAAAGTTTCACTGGAAACCGCTCTTAGGTGTTCATTCCGTTGCATGGGATGAAGCACAGAAAATTTCCGGAAAAAATTCAGATTTTCACCGCCAGGATCTTTGGGATGCCATTGAGTCAGGAGCCTACCCCGAGTGGGAATTAGGTGTACAGATTATCCCCGCCGTAGACGAACATAAATATGAATTTGATTTGCTGGATGCCACCAAATTAATACCGGAAGAACTGGTGCCGGTACAACGAATCGGCAAAATGACGCTTAACCGCAACCCCGACAATTTTTTTGCCGAAACGGAACAGGTAGCATTTAACCCGGGCCACTTAATACCGGGGATAGATATCACCAATGATCCGCTTTTACAGGGCAGGTTATTTTCTTATTCAGACACACAGTTATCCAGGCTCGGCAGTCATAACTTCCAGGAGCTACCCATCAACCGGCCGATATGCCCGGTTCATAACAACCAGCGGGACGGACACATGCGGCAAACCATTAATACCGGCAGGGTAAGTTACGAACCCAACACACTGGGTGGCGGTTGCCCTTTCCAGGCCAAAGCAAGCGAGGGCGGATTCACCAGTTTTGCGGAAAGAATTGAAGGAGATAAAATAAGGGTACGCACCAGGAGCTTCCTGGATCATTTTAGCCAGGCCAAACTTTTTTTTAAGAGCCAGTCGGATGCAGAAAAGGGGCACATGATTGATGCCCTGTGTTTTGAATTGGGGAAAGTAGAAACGGCGGCGATCCGGGAAAGAATGATAAAATTGTTGTCGTTTGTAGATATGGAACTGGCAGCACCGGTAGCCGTTTATTTAGGCATCAATATTCCACCAGCCGGAGAGGAAAGGTTGAATGGAAGTGTTCCTGCCGATGCAGATCCCGCCTCCTATCAACCGGATTTAACAATAAAAAGTTCCGTTGAAACCTCTGGTGCTTTAAGCATGGAAAATACCATAAAAGACACCATCCTTACCCGCAAAATAGCTTTCTTAATAGCGGATGGTGTAGCCGCCGGTTCCGTAAATATCATGAAGGCAGCACTGGAGGCGGAAGGTGCAGTAGTGGACCTGATTGCACCAAAATTATGCCCGGTAAAGGCGGAGGATGATACGGAATTTGAGGTGCAGAAAAGCTTTCTTACCACCGCTTCGGTACTGTATGATGCGGTATATGTTCCCGGCGGAACCAATAGTGTAGCATCGCTGGCAGCGGAGCCGGATGCCATCCATTTTTTAAACGAGGCATTTAAACATTGTAAGGCAATAGCAGCAGACAAAGATGGTTTGCAGGTTATCAGCGAATGTTATTTCTCCCGTAAAATCCCCGGTGAACTAACAGCAGAAAACGTACTGATGAGCGGCCTGGCAGTGGGTGATGATGTAAAAGCATTGTCGTCATTATTCATAAAAGCAATAGCCCAACACCGTTTTTGGGAAAGAGAAAAGCCAGGCAAAGTACCTGCCTGATACCTATCGTAATGAAGTAAAAAGGTCCGTACCCGATTAGAATAATATGCTGTGTTGCTGGTGACAGTCATCAGCAGCACGGCATATCCGTTTTCCCGGTTTCCGGTTCAGTAATAATAATACTTAACCAATCAGTTTCACTTATTTGATACGTCAGCCAACATGGAAATTATCACGCTCAATCATAGAAAACATCTTGCCCTGTTAAAGGACTATGAAGCCGCTGCAGCTGCAGCCCACTTGTGTTACGTAAACGATAAGGATGCAGGTATTAAGAGGATAAAAAAGGGGGACCGGTTCCGGTATCAATACAATCAACAATTCATCCGCAGGAAATCTGAACTGGAGCGAATTAAAAAGCTGGCAATACCACCTGCCTGGGATAAGGTATGGATATGTGTAAAAGACAATGGCCATATACAAGCTACGGGATATGATGTGCGAATGCGGAAACAATATCGATACCATACACTTTGGAACGCCCTGCGGAATGACACCAAATTTCATAAGTTGCTGGAATTTGCCAGGGTATTACCCCAGCTCAGGCTGCAGGTAGAAAAGGATCTTTCACTCAAAGATCTTTGCGATAGAAAAGTAATAGCGGCTGTTATTAGTTTAATGGAACGAACCTATATCCGCATAGGGAATGCAGAATATGAAAAGATGAATGGCTCCTATGGCCTTACCACGCTACATGACAAACATGTACAGGTGCAGGGAGAACTAATTTCATTTTCTTTTAAAGGGAAAAAAAGCATTCATCATGATATATCATTAAAAAACAGGAAGCTGGCAAAGGTAGTAAAGCAGTGCCGCGACATACCGGGGAAAGAATTATTTCAATACTACACAAACCATAAAGAAAGAAAAAGTATTGATTCGGGAATGGTGAATGCATACATCAAAGAAGCCACCGGCGAATATTTTACAGCAAAGGATTTTCGTACCTGGGCGGGCTGTTTACATTTACTGATGGCCTTTAAAAATATTGAATTTACTGAAAGCGAAAATTCCCGTAAAACGAATATCAACCAGGCGCTCGATTATGTAAGCACCCATCTTGGCAACACCCGTACCGTGTGCAAAAAATATTATGTACATCCCGGCCTCATCCGTTTATATGAAGAAAATAAACTCCATAAATATTTAAAGGAATTGGATAGCATTGAAGTAGACGACAACATAGCTTCATTAACAAAAGATGAAATAGTGCTGACAAAAATACTCAAAAGGCTGTAATGGGAATATTGCAAAAAAGGACAGTTTGAATAGGCCCTGCCACTAAATACTCATTATCAAATAACATTCTCCTAAACACCTTTTGGCCTGCAATTTGAATTTATAACAGTAATCAATAACCATTAAAATAAGTACATTATGAAAAAAGTAAGTTTAATTCTGTTAACCGTTGCGTTGGGTATTTTCCAGGCATGTAATTCTGACAACAATGACAGTGTGGATGCAGCCAATGAAGCAAATGAAAACAAAGACAGTTCAGCAATGACCACTAATGGTGATACCGCCAGGATAGCGGGACTACCGGTGGATGAAGACGACGCTGAATTTGCAGTAGCAGCGGCCAATGGCGGTATGATGGAAGTAGAGCTGGGGAAATATGCCAGCCAAAATGCAATGAGCCAGCGTGTTAAAGATTTCGCGGCAATGATTGTAAGGGACCACACCGCAGCCAATGATGAATTAAAGGCGCTTGCAATGTCTAAAAATATCACCTTACCTGCTACTGTTGGTGATGATGCCCGCAAACACATGGACGAGATGATGAAAATGAAAGGAAAGGATTTTGATAAACATTACATGGATATGATGGTGGACGATCATCAAAAAGATGTGAAGGCGTTTGAAAAAGCAGCAAAAGATTGTAAAGACCCGGAGCTGAAAAGTTTCGCCGGTAAAACCTTGCCGGTATTAATGGCACACCTGGATTCCAGCAAAGCCATTAATGGAAAAAAATAGTTGATTTCAGTTTTTGTAAACGCTCCAGGGGATGCAATATTGCATCCCCTTTTTGGTTAAAATAATTCCCATATCAACCTGCGCTTTATGTGGAAATATTGATACAGTTCCACATATATAGTCGCAAGTAGTCACCACAGTATATATTGAAGCGATGGTTGTGGTATAATTTTTTCTTTTAGTTATATTGTCGGTCAGGCATCAATTAAATAAATCATCATGAAAGCAATCTGGACGGGATCCATCGGCTTCGGCCTGGTTAATATTCCCATCAAATTATATTCAGCAGTACAAAGCAGCAGTCTCGACTTTGACATGCTGGATAAAAAGGACGGGGCAAATATTAAATTTCAGCGGGTAAATGAACGTACCCATAAAGAAGTGCTATGGAAGAATATCGTAAAGGGCTACCTGCTGAATGAAAAATACGTGGTGCTGGAAGATGCCGATTTTAAAAAGGCGGCACCGGAAAAATCGGCTCATATTGAAATTATCCAGTTTGTAAAACAGGCAGAAATTGAGAGCGTATATTTTGAAAGCCCTTATTACATTAAACCGGAAAAAACCGGCACGAGAGCCTATGTGCTGTTAAAGGAAGCGCTGGAAAAATCGGGCAAGGCAGGCATCGGAACCTTTGTAATGCGTGACAGGGAACATGTGTGTATGATTGCAGTTATCAACGGCCTGCTGATACTGAACCGGCTACGCTTTCCCGAAGAAATCAGGAAGCCCGATGAGCTGGAATTACCTTCCGGTAAAAGTAAACCCACTGAAGTAAAACTGGCAGTATCCTTAATTGACCAGTTAACAAAACCATTTAATCCCAAATTGTTTAAAGATGAATATACCAACCGTTTACTAAAAATAATTAAGTCCAAAGCGAAGGGTAAATCAGTACCTTATCAACCGTTAAAAGTAGTACATTCCAAAACCAAGGACCTGATGGAACAACTGCAGGCAAGTCTTTCCAAGGGAAAAAGAAAAGCATCCTGATGAAGGTATTTAAAATCCGATGGCTATCGGATCCTTCTGCCCAGAGCGCATTTCCAGCGGCCGGATTATTTACTCAACAGCATCAGCCACCGTCCATTATTTTTACATACTGCCAGGTACACATCGGGCAAAATCTGAGGCGGCAGTATTTTTTGGTATGGCTAAAATAAATGAATTAATCCCCGGATGCAAATGCATCTTTCAGGTTAGTAAGCGATTTGGTTAAATTAATCCCCTTTCCCAGTACCGGCGCAAACAGGTCCCCTACCTCTTTAATTCTTGCCATCGCATTATGTATGGTAAAGTCAGTCATCTTTAATCCAGCCTTCACCTCCTCCCAGTGCAGCGGCATACTCACCGTAGCAAATGGCTTGGGACGAAGGGAATAAACCGATGCCAATGTCGCCTGTGGCCTGTTTTGTAAAAAGTCGATATACAATTTGCCTTTTCTTTTTACCAACGCCCTTTCCACACTGGTGAATGCAGGCAGTTCATTATTAACCAGGTGAGCGATGATCCTGGCAAACTCTTTAGATTCCTCATAGGTATACTTTGCATTTAAAGGAATGTAAATATGCAAACCCGTTGAACCGGAGGTTTTACAACAGGAAGGAATATCCGCTGCATCTAATACCTGCTTTGTTATATTGGCCGTTTCTATTACCTGGTCAAAAGTATTCTTTTTCCCCGGATCCAGGTCTATCACACACCAGTCGGGATTATCGGGATGGGTAATCCTGCTACTCCATGGATTTAACTCAATACAGCCCAGCGAGGCCATATACAACAGACCGGCTTCATCATTACATACCATGAAATTTTTATGAACACCTTCAGTAGTATATGGAAAAGTGGGAACCCAGTCGGGCACTTTACCGGTAACGTCTTTCTGGTAGAAACTCATCCCGTTGATGCCATTGGGATAACGGTTGAGCGATTGGGGACGGTTTTTTAAATAGGGCAAAATAAAGGGTGCTACCTGGTAATAATAATTTAGCATATCCCGCTTTGTGATGCCTTGTTTTGGCCAGTACACTTTACTTAAGTTGGTAAATTTTATTTCATGCTCCCTGATCGTTTTTACCTGTGTTTCTTCAGATGGATTTAATAATGTCTTCCGGTCCGCTTGTTTTGGGGCAGCAATGATTTTCTTTATTTTTTTACTGTGAACTATTTTCTCTGTGGCCAGTTTTTTTTCCAGTACCACTTCTTTTGCCGGCTTACCTTCCCGCATACCTTTAAAGGAAGGATGACGCATCACACCATCATTCGTCATCTCTCTAAAGCTTACTTCACAAACAAGCTGTGGTTTCAGCCAGGTGGCTGCAGCTTTCGGCGTACTATTCCTGAACCGGGATGGTTTATTAATATCCGGTTCATCCGCAAAGGGACAGGTTTTAACAACCAGTTTGCGAAACTGCCGCATCATTTCCGTTTGCAATTTTTCTGAAAAGCCGGTACCGATTTTACCGGTGTAGTTCAACTTTCCATTTTCGAAAACTCCTACCAATAAGGAGCTAAAAGACTTTGAGCTCCCCTCATTTTTTGTGAATCCTCCAATCACAACTTCCTGCCGCGATTGCGTTTTTATTTTAAGCCAGTTATCAGAACGGTCGCCGGGTAAGTACACTGAATTTATTTTTTTTGCCATAATACCTTCCAGTCCCATTTTTTCCGCAGCAGCATATACTTCGATGCCGGATCCGCTAAAACTTTTGCTTAAATGTATGATATCATCTTCTGGCAGGTAAGTCTCCAGTACAACGCGGCGTTGCGCCAGGGGCAGTTCTATCAAAGATTTCCCATCCAGCCATAGTATGTCAAATACATAAAACAACAGTCTTCCATCGGCCTCACTTCTCCAGTTTTGGAGTTGACTGAAATTGGCCATTCCATCATCATCGGCCACAATAATTTCGCCATCCAATACCGCATTAACCGGCAGCTTTTTCAGCGCATTATGTACGGGATAAAACTTATCATCAAAGGATTTACTGTTGCGTGACTGTAATGTAACAGCTCCGTTATTTAAATATGCAAGGGCACGGTATCCATCCCACTTTATTTCATACTGCCATCCCTTTTCATCAAAAGGCTGATCTGCCAGTGTTGCCATCATGGGGGAAAGATTAGCGGGAAACTTTGCCTTCTTAGCTTTATTCAAAATCGCATCAGCATCTGCCGAACCCGCATGTTTTAATTCATCACCGGGCTGCTGCTTTTTTATTTTGCTTTTTACCGGAACAGCCTTCTTTTTATCAGCCGGCTTTTTATCGCTTTCATAAATGTTATGGGTAGTTGCTGCAACCTGTTCAAGCGTTTTCCCGGATTGAACGGATTTTACCTTTTTGGTGATATCTGTTTTTGAAGCGAATTGATCTTTCACTTTCATCAGTAACCAGGCATTCTCCCCTCTTCCACCGGTTTTCACCAGGGCAAATTCACCCTTTAGTTTTTTACCATTTAAAACAAACACAATCTTTCCACTCTTTAACTGGTGCAACAAATCCTTTTCTGATGATGCTTTGCTACCTGCATCACCATTCACCGGAACATAGTTTCCTTCATCCCACACTATTACGGTACCACCACCATATTGGCCTTTGGGTATAATGCCTTCAAAAGAACGGTAATCAAATGGGTGATCTTCTACCATCATTGCCAATCTTTTGATCGCCGGATCGGTGGAGGGGCCTTTGGGTACTGCCCAGCTCTTCAATACCCCGTTCATTTCAAGCCGGAAATCATAATGCAAATGTGAAGCTGCATGCTTTTGCACAACAAAGCGCAATTCAGTATTACCGGTCTTGCCACCCCTGGGCTCTTGGGTTTGCGTAAAGGTTCTTTTCTCCCTGTATTTTGATAGTGACATTGTAATGTATTGTATAAATAAAGATGAATTAAAGGGGTACCGGCCCAAACTTTATACCGACGCTAATAATACGTCCATAAATCCAGTTATTATTTTTGCGCCCCGGGGCCTTTCACTTTAATGCAAAGCTCAGGCCAGCGTTTTGAGCCCGGTTAGTGGCATGTAGACAATGTTGAGCCGGAAATGGCAACGGAAAAGTTTTTCCGAATAAGTGCAACTATTAATTACGGGTTTTAAGCTTTCACCTTTTAAGTTCTATTGTTCTGAGCCTGCCTATACCTGGTCAGTGTTTGTGTATCCCAAAGCCAAATTATAATTATAACTATCAGCAATAATAGAACAGCAAATATAAATGGGTTATAATGCGCCCCATACGTTGGAATTAAATAGGGACTTATATTTATCATGGTATGAAAGAGTACCATGGCAAAAACACTTTTGCCTGTGTTGTTAAACAGCCAAACCATGATGATCCGTAAAAGAATGGTGGCGGTGCTTTGCCAGGCAATCCAGTTGGCGGTTTGGTGGGCCTGGCCCCACGGTATAATATGCCATATTGCCCAAATAAATCCCACAATAATGCTTGCTTTTAATGCTCCATACTTATTCTGCATTGGGTTAATTATGTACCCACTCCAGCCCACCTCTTCGCCAATGGCGCCAATGAAATATACAAAGAAAAAAATGAAAACAGATAAAGGAGATAGCTGTGGCACCGGTACGGCCCCTCCCATTATCTTCATATACCAAAAAGAAACCAATGCTACTACCGGCATTAAAACGATAACCGGAAAATACCATTTTTTATTTTTGATTTTTTTTAAGTCAAAGGGAAGTTTGAGCAGTTGCTTAACTCCCTTCATTTTTTGTTTTTTATAAACAAGGATGGTTGCTGCTATAAAAGGGCAGAAAGTCATGAGTGCGCTAACAGGGAGATTTATTGGAAGAAGCCTGGTTGTATCGGGTGCAATAAAACCCAGTATCCAAAAGGGGATGGATAATGCAAAAACCAACAAAAAGAATTTTAACAGCGATTGCTTTATTATTTTGGCACTATCCATGATTGTCATCGGTTAAACCTGGGTTAGTGATCGGAGATAGTTTGCGGTGATACCTGTAACACGCCAATGTTTTTGAACCCCAAAGAAAAATAACAATAACAGCGGTAATTGCAATTAATGAATAATGAATTTCAGGATAATCGACCAGCGGATTGTGTATCTCATCTTTTGGAAAAAGAGGCCGTCCTGCATTCAACATGGTATGAAACAGTATGCAGGCAAATAAGCTTTTTTGGGTGTTATTGAAAATCCAAACTATCAGATCCCTAATGCAATGGCGGTATATTTAACTGGTGCTGTTATAATCTTAAAAACAAAAAATGCTGAGTGTGTTTTAACCGAATTATTGTAAGCAAAAGCAGCGTTAAATAACTAAAGTTTTTTCTTTTACCCGTGTACCAAATATTATTAATCCAACATAAATAATTATTGCTATTGTATCAGTGATTATCCCATTAAGTTCATTTATATTTTTAAATAAAGTGCTTCCGAAAATAATGAGCCAGCGCACAACCATTATACCTGCAATCATCCAGGCAGCAAATCTTACTTTCGATAAATCTTTATGAACTGACATAAAAAGAAAAGCTACACCAAAGAGTAAATTTTCTGCTGTGATAATATGCCAAACATAAAAGAACATTGTTTTTGTATCTGATGTTACTGTATCAACATTTATAGAAGGCAGAACCGTAGTTTGCCCATTCCAAGCATGCGAAATAGAAAAAAGAATTGCCAGGATTCCCGCAACCAAATAATAATAATTTTTAATCATTTTCTTGATTTTTAATCTTTCCGCTTCGCCTAAAGCAAGGGCACATTTTGGGTTGATTACAATAGTATTGGTTTTGCCAGAATACAAATCACTTTCCTTACATTCATGCATTACTTCGGCATTTTTTTTGAGATGGGCTAAGTTTTTTCTTTATCATGTTTTATTTTGTAAACTCCGCCACATTATATTCGATACTTTTTAAGTAAAATTTCCCATAAACAAATTCCCCATCGGGGTAATGCCAAACTGCTTCGCCATATTTCCAAATATTTTTTCCTTCCATTTGCGCATAATCTTTTACAGGCGTAGAAAAGCGATACTGTTTCATATCAAGTGCTGAACGGTCATCTGAGGTAAAATTTATTAATTGCCCACGCTCATTAAAATATAGTGTAGCGGTAATTTTATTGGGCCCGTTGGTAAAAGTTGCCCCGGTGGATAGACTGTCAATAGGCACCCATTCAATTCTTTTATCAATCAATGCGGCAGGGGCCATCAGGCACATATCGTTGAACAGGGTAACTGTTTCAGCTTTGTTCATTATGGCGCCTTTTACATTTACAACATTAAACAATCCAAATAATTTTATTTGCATGGTAGCAGTTGCATTTTGGTAGCAATGATAGCCCGGCACGGTAATGCCATACATTTTCCCTTTCATAAAAAACAACCTTGCGGGGTTGTCAAAAAAATTATATTGTACACTCCTGAAGGTAAACCAGTCTTTCCCCTTGTCCCGCATTTCACCATCAAAAACAATCTTCATGTTCTTTATTCCTGGTTGGTTGATCGCCCCGGAATACCGGATGTATTTTTGCACAGGCAAGGGCAAAAATTGTATATCCGTTTCTGTTAATAAACCGGGTTGCACAGCGGCTGTTTGTTGCAGGTTCGATTTTACATCTTTGCTAAAGGTTGATTCAAAATGCTGGCTGGCCCAGGCGGCAATGCCTACCAGCAGTACAACTGCATTGGCAATGGTGCCAAACCTGGCATCGTTCCATGCGGCGATGATAATCACTTGTGAAATGACGACTGCAACTAAAGCGGGGTAAGGCCAGCTCTCTTTTTTTAGCAGGAATAAAAGCGTGGCCGCTACAAAAAGGATTGCCGTTAGCAACCATAGGGTGCCATTGGTTTTTGAAATATCTTTTGTTAGTTGTGTAATGTGGCCATAGCCGAAGGCTTTAGCAAAGCCCATGAAATGAATGAGCCCATGGACAAGCAGCATAAAGGCGAAGGAATATTTTAGCATAAGGGTAATTTTAAAGGATCAATTTTTTTATACTGTTACAAAACTTTCAACCGAGCGCCTCAATGATACCGGCTCAGGATAAGATTTTAAATAACCTGTCCGTAAAATAAACTGAACCGGATCGCTAATACCGATAGCATTATTTACCTGTTGATTTGTTGGAACTTCTTCAATTATCTGCGTCATAGGATGAATAGCGATGTTTCTTTCCCTTACTTTTAAAAATAACTGTTGCATCCGTTTGCCTGTTTCCAGCAAGGAAGTTACCGAACTGTCGCTGCTTGTAATCAGCAACCAACCGGCAGATTGCGATACCTGCTTTACCACCTTATCAATACTCTGCTCCCTGAAACTTTTCTTCATTACATTTTCTTTATCGTAAAAGTTGCGTAAATACCAGCCTGGTATGCCATCTATTTCCATTCCCGCCATCGTTAACCCATCCAAGTGTTCTGCCGCATCTTTGCTTTTAAACCTTATCCAGTTGGCTAATTCACTTTGTGCCATATCCCTGTATGCCTGTACCCGGTTGGCTTCGATGGTTTGTTCATTCAACCAGGTATATTCTTTTGTTGCATTGGGAATAAAATAAAAGAAGCCTGTTTCATTGCTCATTAAATAGTCGATGTCTTCTTTCCTTAAACCATTATTCAGATAGTTTGACCTTACTGTTCTGCGTTGTTTTATTTTCTGAATATCATAGGCAGGTAAATTAGGTTGTTTGGAAAGTTTTACCTCCATAATATTTTCATCCTGGTTAGTTGATGCCAGCATAGTAAAGCCACAGGCATATCCCAGGTTGCTGGCAGCGTATTCAAGATTTTGTAGAAAAGCGCCGATTGATAAAATAGTTTCCCTTTGGGTGGGGTCAACGGCAGGTAACCATTTGCTTTTATCATTGGCAATTATCCAATGATAAGGTTCAAGGTATTTCACCATCCAGGGTTGCGTGTTGTGACCACTTGGTGCAAGGGAGGCTAAATACAAAATTTCCTTTTCATCTGCCTGCAGGCGGCTATTGCCCGTATTATCCTGCCGGGTATCTTCTCTTGTAAAATTGCGCTTATCAGTAGTTACATAATAAGTTACCCCTGCAATTACAATTGTGGCCCCGGCAATGCCTAAAAACTTTCTCCTGTTCATCCTGTAACTGGTTTATGCAAAACTATCATGTTCGCGGAGTGGGTTAAGTGACAAGAGTCACTAAAAACTATGAAGTTGGTCAATTTGCCGCAACCAAAACATTGTTGGAGATTATGGGGTAACGGTCGTGGGTGACTGATAATAAAGTTAGATATCTACTGATACACTGCACAAGGGGATAAAACGATGAGCCGGATTTTTCTATAAGCAAGGCAGAACTACTACTAGTGCTATGTTAACAATGAATTGGCGTATAATTTATTTATTACACGAATTATAAAAGGCGAATTCGAAATTAATACAATGCTTATATCTTAATTTCTGATTTGTGCATCCATTTCGTGCTATTATATTGAGTCATATTACACTTAACTTAACACTAGTAAGTTTCAGTGGCAGGTGCTCGCGATCTTTTACCGGGATCACACGCTTGTACTTTTTAATGCAATGGATCGATTTAAAAAGTGACGAATTTATCCCGAAGGATAATGGGCAACGTTAGTTTGGTGAAAGAATCTTTATTAGAGTGAATCCTCTTCCATTGGTGGCGAATGCCGGATATAGTCGCAAAAAAAAAGCACTACCGGATTTGTACCCTATACCGGTTATCGCTGCCCTAATGGGTGGAGGTATTGAATGGCATATACTGTTATTTTTTATGGTTAACCCCCCTTTTCCAAATGATGCACTTACATTTTTGTTTTTCTTGTTTAACCCGGCACCCCGCCAAAAAGTTGTTTGTAGGCTACCTGGATAAATTCCATTAAGTCACTTGAATCAGGTGCTTTGTTACCCGTCAAATCTTCAAGCACTTTGCCAATTAACCGGTGCAGGTCATTAACATTTGTAAGTGCGGCGGCAACATCCCATTTTAGCGGTTGCACTTCCGGGATATCATTTGTACGCGGTTCATCCAGGGTAAGCAAACCCGAAAAATCCGGGGCCTGCCTGTCTCTTGCCGTGAGGTTACCGGTAAGGCCGAAGCATTTTTGTACCGTACTGATAATGGACGTATGGTCGAAAGGAATATAACCAGCCGGCCTTGCGATCAGGCTTTTGGGGATATAAGGATTGATCACTACACAGGGTACCCGCAGGCCGAACCGGTTGAAAAGAAAACCATCCTGGCCGGGCTGGTTGGCAGGATCCGGATTTGTGGCGCCACCGGGAGGCGGAACATGATCATAACAGCCGCCGTGTTCATCATAGGTAATAATAAACAGGATCTTCTCAAAAGATGGGGAGGATTTTACCATATTGTAAATGTCGGCGATGAGCTGCTCGCCGGCCCGGATATCGGTGGGTGGATGCTGGTCGTTTTGACCGGGACCACCATAGTTGGGCTCCAGGAAAGCATAGCTGGGTAATGTCCCATCCTTACATTTGGCTTCGAAATCAGTCAATGTTCCAAAATTGCCGTCGAACCGGGCATCATGCAACTGCGTCATGATGAGCCGCGTTAGCGAAAAATGCCCCTTGCCAAATTCGCCCTCTTTGTCTGCCGCACCGGCGAACTGGTTGTTGCCAAAAATGCCCCAGCTCAGCTCTGTTCTGCCGGCATCAATTGCCTCCTGCAACTGGTTAAAGATCGTTTTGGCATTGCATGGTGCAACCGGGCCATTGTTCACGTGGCCATTGGAACTGGCTGCGTGGATGAAGTCGCGATTGGGGATGGTTTGGCTCGGAACGGAACAATGGTAATGATCACAAACGGCGAAACTGCGTGCCAGTTCGCTCAATACCGGCACCTGCTGCGGGGTGTAACATTTCATGATGGAACGGGGATTGCCCGGGTTATCACCGAAACTGAAAGCACCGTACAACATTGCATTTTGATAATTTTGAACAAAGCCCATATTGGTAGGCGGAGGTGGGTATTGTTGTGCTACTTCGTATCGTTGAAACAACTGGTGATTGGTGTCTTTGAACCCCTCTCCCGGGTCGGGTGCCGGAAGGGTAAAATCCACCGGGTTCGGGATTACTTTGCCATACTGCTTTTTTAGTTCGCCGTTTTTTTCAATGGGCACTTTCTCAATAAACGGAATGCCATCTTCATCGATGTTTTCCAGCGGGTTCCAAAGGTCAGGGGAAAGCCCTTCGAAATGCTGGCCTTCGGGAGCATGGTCATACGGAGCCTGGTCTGCGTATAGCCAACCGAGCATGTTGTCAAATGAACGATTCTCCAACATCAGTACTACTACATGCTCAATTGTTTGTTGCAATTTCCCGGTATTGGATTTCAGGTATTGGTTCATGTATATACTTGTTTTGTCGTTTGATTAAAAACTATTTCGCCCTTGTTTTCGATGTTGTTTTCTTAGGTGTAACAGTAGTCGGTAACCGGGCATGCACGGTTTTATGTGTCGCCTTGATCAATTGTTGCGCATCCACGCGGGTGTGACCGGGCGGCGCTACAATAAGGTCCGTTTTAGATAGGGCCGCCCATAAGTTCTTATCCTGGAATGCGATGGTGGCGCCCCCTCTTTTTTCCTGGGAAACCATCCGGTTGATATCACCCACACAGACCCAGTCGGAGTCTACAGTAAGTCCCCATTTGGCGTGATCCTGGGTTTCGGGCCAGGTCCAGGGCATACCCAACGGACTAAGATCAATGTATTTTACATCAAAGGTTTTATGGATGCCATCGCTATCCAAAGTGGGTGGTATTTTACCGCGGATCCACGACTCCACATCCATATCCGCCTTGAGCGTCGGGCCTACGAGGTCGTTCCAGAAATCCTTGCCCCAATTTCGGTTCTTGGCTATTACCTGGAACGCCAGTCCGCCGCGGGACTTGCAGGTTATTACATTGGAATCGCCCGGTGCATTTGGGTCCAGTTTCTGTGTAAGCAGGAACAGGGGGTCGGTTTTGCCAAGGGTTGCCGGGTTGCGTGGCAAATATACCTGTGGTACCTGGTGATTGGCCATTTGCGTTGCGATTGTTCCCGCGGTGGCCATGTCGATTGATATACACAGGAATGTTTGACCGTATATAGGTGTTGGCATTTCAGCGGCGTGCGGATCGGCATACTTGGGCCAGGAGTGTAAGAGCCAGAGGGCAGTTTTGGAAGCGGTATCAAAGATGATTACCCCCTTGGTATGGCCGTAGCTGCTGCTATCTGTTCGCTTCGCATCCGCGGGCATCTCGTCGTTGTAGGTAATCCAGCCTGTGGTGTCTGCGGGATTGTCAAATATGGAATTCAGCGTCAGGTCCAATGCTCCCTTTCCGTCTGTCAGCAGGTTAGGTGATTTAACAACCTTACCGATATTCGGGTCGTAATAGATGTATTCATAACCCGTTGCCGTTGGGTTGTTCGCTACCTTACCGAGTTTTGGTATTTTGTAAAGAAACCACCAATCCACGGCCTTGCCGTTCTCATCCAATGCTGAAATTTTTGTTTGTGATGATGATGCTTTGGTTGCCATGTTATTTTCTTTTAAATGAAATTTCAAATATTTTTAATCAAAT
>JANPIJ010000017.1:0-4835 GCA_031424955.1 Ferruginibacter sp.
GCAGGCACTTATTTCCCTAACCCACGCAATAAGGTTGGTATGGGAAGCTAGACCTGACACTCAATGGCCGGTATTAATTTATGCCAGGCGAAAAAATTTAGGAATTTTGGAGGGGTCGAGTTGTTGAGCAGACCCTAATTAGGAAGATTAGAAGCCCCGTCAATAGCCGTTTGTGGTATGGGGAATATCCTCCTGTTTTTATTGTTATTTGTTTTTTCGGTCCAGGTACCTTCGTATTTTCCAAAGCGGATCATATCAGTACGCCTGTTCATTTCCCAGTAAAATTCAAAACCTCTTTCCCTGAAAAGCAGGTCAAGCGTTAATGGCCCGGCGAGCGGAGCAGGTTGTACGGCGTAGGCGGTTCTTGATAATCGTACGGTATTTACATCTGCCAACGCACCTGCCGCATCATTTTTGCGCAATTTTGCTTCGGCACGCATCATGTAAACATCAGCCAGCCTGATTATTGAAATATCAGCTTCACCAAAATTTCTGCCGCTTGCAGATTTTTTGCTGAACTCATATTTTTCAACACGGTACCCGGTGGAGTAGTCGCTGCCGGCCGTAGTGAAATCTATAAATTCAGTAAAGTTTACCGGCAGGTTTGGATTACTGCGGCTGGCATTAAATAATTTCCCCACTTTAAATTTGCCGTCAGGGCATTTTTCAAACACGCCACTTTTACGGATCAGCCCGTATTGCTGACCACGTAAAATACCCCGGTCAATATTGAAATCAGTTACACAGGAGTCGCCGGGATTGTTATAGATGGAAATGTTTCGTTTGTAAAATCTTGGATCTGCCTGTGCCGGGTCAAGTGGATTGGCATTTACCCAGCTACGGTAAAAGTCAGGGGTGATGGCCGGTCCATCCGTACCATTGGCAGCCGGAAAAGCGGTGAGCGGGAATTGGTCACCGGAAAGAGAGAAATAAGCCAGCCTGTTGTGCCCGTTCAGGTCCGCCCGTTGGTCAACTGCAAATACCAGTTCCTTATTGGCGTGATTATCGTTACCAAATATGGCAAAATAATCAGCCGACAAAGCATATACATTACTGCTGATGATCTTATCACAGTTTTTAATTACTTCATCCATATCATCGGCACCAAACTGGAATGCATCTCCATAAAGGTTACGATATACTGGCGCATTTAAGTGCAGCCTTGCCAGCAATCCCCAAACACCAGCTTTGGTTAGTCTTCCTGGTCCGGTAGTATTGTCCAATGCAGGTTCTGCGGCAGTCAGTTCACTTTTTATATAGTTCACTGCCTCTGCACCACGAATGATGGTAGACGTAACACCCGGATCATCTTTCACAAAAGCAACACCAAAAAGATCAAGGCTGAGCAGGTTGTAATAAGCACGCATTGCTCTTGCCTCAGCTATATAAGCCGGTGCAATGGCATCGGTATTATTTTTTAAAGAAAAAATAGCCGTTACGGTTCTTGAAATACCCTGGGTAATCGTGTTCCAGGTATTTCTCACATTGGGATCGGTGGAAGTGGTTTCGTGCCGGTGCAGCGAAATGTAAATTCCATTATCACCCCAGTCTGTTCCACCCCTGTATGGCAGGATGGCTTCGTCGGTGGAAATTTCCTGCAGGGCAAAATACCGGGTATGCTCATGCAGGGTAGGAAGTAAAGCATAGATGGGAGCGATCTGCCCATCCGCAACTTGTCTTTCGGTGAGCCCCCTGGTTGTAAGTGACTCATCCAGTACTTCTTCATTGAGTTTTGTACAACCTGTTGCTAATGCAATAATAGCAGCCAGCAGCATTGGTTTAAAATATATTCTTTTCATGTTCTTAATCTTTTTATTTTTTATCTCCATTAATTTATAACGACATTATTGATTGTTAGCGATGTTCTAGAAAGACAGGTTCAATCCAAAAATCACGGATCTTGCTTTCGGATAACTCAGGTAATCAATACCGGAGGATATCACACCATCGCCGCTGGTTCTGTCGGTGTTTACTTCCGGATCGTACCCATCATATTTTGTAATCACAAAAAGATTTTGCCCGGTAATGGAAAGCCTTAAAGCGGTTGCCCAATTCATACCAATTTTCGCTGTATTGAAAGTGTATCCCAATGCAGCATTATTTAATCTCAGGTAAGCCCCGTTTTTCAGGTAACGGGTACTGATTCCTGCAGCGTTGCTGGTAGATTCTTCCGGGCTTCCAATTCCTTCGGCGGTGGTATTGATCCCCTTTACCAGGCGTGCCTTGTAAAAGAAACTATTAGCCGTATTGTCGTAAATCTTGTTACCGGATACCCCGTTAAAATTTACTGCCAGGTCAAAACCCTTTAAAGCCAGTGTGCCTGAAAAATTATATAGGATATTGGGTAGTGCGGTACCTGCAGCGATCCTGTCTTTATCGGTAATGATTCCGTCATTGTCGGTATCCCGGAATTTGCTGGTTCCGTTTGCATTGAATCCAATAAAATCAAGCAGGTAGAAAGTACCCAGCGGCTGGTTGTTGATGTAGCCATTGAGTGTAGCGGAAGTAAGGCCGGAACCAGATGCCGAACCAGATGTAATTACCTTATATGGAGAATTGGTTACTTCATTATCTATAAAAGTTACATTGCCACCAATGCTGTAACTAAGGCCCCGTTGATTGGTTTTCCTGTACTCCAGGTCTATTTCAATTCCCTGGTTAGTGATGTTCATATTTTTCACATTATCAAAAAAGTTCTGTACGGGCTGTATGGGGTCTGCAGGTGTAAAGAATAACAGGATATTGCTGGATACTTTCCTAAACACGTCTATTGAGCCATTCAGTTTACCTTTTAGTAATCCAAAGTCAACAGCAATATTTGTTTGCCTGGAAACCTCCCATTGAAGATCGGGATTAGCCAGCCTTACAAAAGTAATACCGGCTGGATAGGGGCCCGTACCTGATAACGGATAACTGGTAGTACCTGATACCGATGCAGTATAAGAGGCCTGTGTAACCTTTGCCGGAATTTCCTGGTTACCGGTTTGTCCCCAGCCAGCCCTTAATTTCAGGTTGCTGAAAAAGGAATTAGACATAAAGTCTTCTTCAGATATTTTCCATCCAAGGGAGAAAGAAGGGAAATACCCGTACTTGTTGTTGCCTCCAAATTTGGTGGAGCCATCTGCCCTGAAATTAACGGTAGCGAGGTATTTATTTTTGTACTGGTAATTGACCCTGCCAAAAAGGGATTGCAGTTCATTTTCTATGGCATATCCTCCGGGCCGGTTATTTGCCAGGGTAAGTTCCTGGCCTAAGCCCGGGTTGTATTGCGGTTCAATACCGGTGATGGCAAACCGGTTGATGCTGTAGTTGCGGCCCTGTAAAAATATTTTCTGGTACGAATGTCCGGCAAGGGCAGAAAAGCTATGTTCACCCAAATTGAAATTATAGGTAAGGTAGTTTTCAACCAGCGTATTTCGGTTGGTGGTATAATAAGTTTCCAATCTTCCGTCACGAACCGGTGCAAGGGTGGGCGTTTGCTGGTAATCCCTTGTGCCGGTAGAATGGTCAATACCAAAATTGAGTTTGTACACCAGTCCTTTTATCAGTCTGAATGAGGATGAAATATTTCCGAGTGTCCGGTTTATTTTGGTGATATCCTTATCAATATCCAGGTATTGTAATGGATTGTTGATATCAAGGTATTGGGCAGGCTTCCCGTTTGCATCATAAGCAGGATAAGTGGGATTATTGGAAAGCGCATCGCCCAATGCATTCGGGGGACGGTTATTTACGGTGCCGGTAGCAGTAAGGTTAGCTTCTATTGTTAACCTGTCTTCTAAAAATTTTTGCGTTGCATTAAAGCGGCCGGTGTACCGGTTAAAATCATTCTTTTTAAGAATACCTTCCTGCTTCTGCAATCCAAACGATGCATAGTAGGTAAGTTTGTTGGCCCCGCCACTTAAAGCAACATTATAGTTTTGCGTTAGGGCGGTCCTGGATATCTCTTTCTGCCAATCGGTGTTGCCACCTTTGTCGTTTACTACCCCGCCTACTGCTGCCACCTGGGTTTTATATTCACTGGCGGTAAATACGGGAAGCGCTCTTGCAAATGAAGATACCCCCAAACTGGTAGAAAGGGAAAGTGTAGACAAGCCGGCCCTTCCTCTTTTGGTAGTAATCAACACCACACCATTGGAGCCACGTGAACCATAAATGGCTGTAGCCGAAGCATCCTTCAAAACATCCATCGATTCAATATCCTGGGGATTTAAAAAGTTTAACGGGTTGCCACCTCCTGTACCATTGTTATCCAGCGCCACGCCATCTACTACAAATAAAGGGGTACTGCTCGCCCTTAAGCTACCGGTGCCACGTATGGTAATATTGATTGCACCACCCGGCTCACCACT
Source organism: Ferruginibacter sp. (assembly GCA_031424955.1). Taxonomy (GTDB): domain Bacteria; phylum Bacteroidota; class Bacteroidia; order Chitinophagales; family Chitinophagaceae; genus Ferruginibacter. Next base: position 4,353 of record JANPIJ010000017.1, read on the forward strand.
TGCGGAAGTAACATTTACACCGGCAACCTTACCCTGCAGTAACTGTTCCGGGGCGTTGATGATTCCCCTGTTAAATGATTCGCTTTTAACTGACTTAACCGCACCGGTTACATCTCTTTTGCTTTGTGTGCCATACCCCATTACCACTACCTGTGTAAGGTCTGCGGTAGTGGGAGTTAATGCTATATCAATGGAGGTTCGCCTTTTAACCGGTACCTCCTGTTGCGAGTAGCCTACAAAACTGAAAACAAGTATTGTATTTTCATCCGGTACGGTAATGGAGTAATTTCCCGCAAGATCTGTGGTGGTGCTCTTCCTGCTTCCTTTTATGGAAACGCTTGCCCAGCGATTACGTCAGTAAATAAAACACAGTCCCACAAAGGATTACAGTAATGCATGTAAAAATATTTTTCGGGCTAATTGTATTGATGGGGAGGTTTTGGGAATAAAAAGCCCTTTCGGGCTAGGATACTTTATAAATTA
>JANPIJ010000018.1:0-2267 GCA_031424955.1 Ferruginibacter sp.
GTGGTTTTACAATTATTGCTTTAAATCCTTTTTCGGCAGTAGTTATTCCATTTACTGTAGCCTTTACTGTTGCCATAATAGAGGAAATTCTGCTAAGGGGAATTGTATTCAGGATTACTGAAGAAAAATGGGGCAGTACCATTGCGCTAATTACTTCGGGATTGATCTTTGCCGGATTGCACCTCGTTAACCCCCATGTCACCCTAATATCGATACTCTGTATAACGGTAGTTGGCGTGTTACTTGGTGCTGCCTATATGTATTACAGAAGTTTATGGGTACCAATAGCTATACATTTTGCCTGGAATGTTACCCAGAATGGAATTTTTGGAGCGATAACATCGGGGAATGAAAAAACCACTAGTCTTTTCACAACCAAAATTACCGGACCCGAAATTTTAACCGGTGGGCAATTTGGGCCAGAGGGATCGATGCAGGCTGTCATATTTTGCCTAATCGTTGCGGTCATTATACTCCGGAAACTGGTTAAAAAAGATAAAATAATAAAGCATTGGAGAATTAGTGGTATTTAGTTTCTATACTCAGGAGTTAGCTTTTTTTTAGATCTATATTTATTTAAAAGTCAATAAAAAATTATGAATAGCAACCCGGCCAAAATTGAAAAGTAAATACGTTACTTAACCGTCTATGCAATCGTCTCTTCTATTTTACTGATTACTGCCTTGTTCTTAATTTTTAAAATTTGAATCACGGAAAACTTTTTGGAATTCCGGGAGGCGATAGTGGTGGTTTAATATTTTATGATGACGAAACCACTGAATGTGGAGGGCTTGTATTTTGAGGAAGAGAAGATAGTAGTGGAAAATATTTTGCATCAGGGCATTTTTCTTTTGACCAATACAATCAAAACCAGGTTCTGAATTTACAATATCTTGATGATAACGGGGACAGGAAAACAGGTTTATATGTAGATGATTGGCATAACAGTCCGCCCTACCCTGAGTTTCGCCGTACATACAAGGAAACAGAAAAATTACCTAATGGTCAAGAGAGAGATGCTAAACTAAACCAACTACTGGAACCCGCTAATAGTGACCCTGCCTTTGCCCATCGGGTTTTTATTGGTAAAGACGCAGCCAAATCGGCATTAATAAACCTAGCAGATAAAAAAGGCAAGACAAGGATTCAGCTTATTGTTGATTCTATTGGAGATGCAAAAATAAATTTCCTCGACCCTACAGGTAAAGTTGTATATAGTTTACCCAATAAAGAAAATCACTAAAGAACAACAGACAATTGCATACACCAACCTTTAAGTTAGCGGCAATTTTTGACAGTCATTAATTTTAACGAGGGGAAAAAATGAAAAAAGAGAATAAAGAAAACTATAGGCAACTTCTAATCGACAAAATAGAAGGATTGGTTGAACAAAGAGCAGTAACTATTGGAACAATTAAAACCACCTACTTATTATGTGGAAATGGTAAACCTGTAATTTTCCTGCATGGAGCTGGTGCTGGCGCTGTTACCTGGTATCCAACAATTAATACCATCTCTAAAAATTTTAAAGTAGTAGCACCAGATATAGTTGGATATGGAGAATCTGATAAACCTGATGCGCCTTATAACAGGCCATATTTTTCCGACTGGCTCAAAGATTTCATGAAGGAATTGAAAATACCAAGGGCTCATATTGTCGGATTGTCTCAAGGTGGCGCCATTGCGTTGCAGTTTGCCATAGATAATGCTGAAATGGTTGATAAGCTTGTTTTAGTTGATTCTGCAGGTTTAGGTGCAAAAGTTTCTTTTTTGCCTTTAATTGGAACAATATGGATGAATAGTTTTCCATCATCAATGGCAAATCGTTTTAATGAACGCTATATACTTCATAAACCCATAAACAGAGACCCGAACCATAGTAGCTACTCAATTGCCGTCCTCAAATCTAAAGGAGGAAAAAATGCATTTAAGCAGGGGCGTGGAACCGCAGTATCTAAAATATCAGAAGAATTATTAAAGCAAATAAAAAATGAAGCATTGATCATTTGGGGGAAAGATGATAAATTATTTTCTGTTGAATATGGTGAAGCAGCAGCTAAAATTATCCCAAATGCAGAGCTTCATTTAATTCAAGATGCCGGACATTTACCGTTAATGGATCAGCCAGAAATTTTTAATAAAATTCTTGATGATTTTTTAAAAAGCGCATACAAAACGGCATACAAAAGTATTGCCGGCAAATGGAGCTTGATTGGAAGAACAATCAGCTGCAAAGCGCTACTGTGCTACATCCCGGCTTGATTGGG
>JANPIJ010000019.1:0-5800 GCA_031424955.1 Ferruginibacter sp.
GCAGGCACTTATTTCCCTAACCCACGCAATAAGGTTGGTATGGGAAGCTAGACCTGACACTCAATGGCCGGTATTAATTTATGCCAGGCGAAAAAATTTAGGAATTTTGGAGGGGTCGAGTTGTTGAGCAGACCCTAAATAGGTGCCAGTCTTTCTTATTGATATGAATAGAAGCAGGTGACGGAGTAAAAGATGCATGGCCGTCGTGGGGAAGAAGTAGTCCTGCCTATAGGTCTGACAACAAAAAACCACCTTTTAGTTGCCATAAAACAGGCTTTACCTATAAATCTTTTCTGTATTAATGATACTGGTCTCGAAGGCAATTTTAGTATTTTAAAATATGATTATGAAATTGATTGCACATTTATCGTTTCTGCTTTTAACACTGTTGGCAACTCTCAGCCTGGATGCACAATATGTTTCTCCCAATAATGCAAACGGCACCCGGAAAACGGTAGAAGAAAGAAAATACGAGGAAAGCAGGAATAACCAAAATAGAATTACCTATAAACCGGACCCCGTTAAGCAGGAAAGAACATCAGAATATGTTCCTGCAAGATCAGGAGTAAGAAGCATAACTACCGAGGCAGTCGCAAAAAAAGAAATCCCTGCCCCGGACTATCAAATTGAGACACTGTTTAATGGCACATCTGCATTGAGGGCCGTTAGCAGGGGTACTGGTTATTTTGACAAAAAATGGGGAGCAATTGATAAAGCAGGAAGGCTGGTAATTCCGATTGAATATAGCTACAGGCTTTATTTTAAGGAAGGCTATGCCGCAGTAAGACTTGGAAGTAAGTATGGGTATATTGATGAAACCGGTACTTACCTTATTAAGCCGCAAATGGATTATGCCAGTGAATTTGCAGAAGGCATGGCAGGCGTTACAGTAAATAACAAATGCGGCTTTGTTAATACTGCCGGAAACATGGTGATACCGTTATAATATGACAGGGTTTTATGGTACGCTGAAGGACTGGCAGCGGTAAAACTGGATAAGCACTGGGGCTTTATTGACAAAAACGATCACACGGTTTTACCCTTTGTATATGATGATGTGGCGTTGTTTAACAAGGGTATTGCCAGGGTAAGGGTCGCCGGTAAATGGGGTTATATAGATAAAAATGGCAAGTACATTATTCCCTTAAAATACGAGGAAGCAAGTATATTTGGTGATGGGGTAGCAGCCGTTAAATACAAGGGTAAATGGGGGTATATAGATATGAACAACAATGTAGTTGCTCCATTTATTTACGAAGATGTCAGAGAATTTAGAAACGGGCTGGGAGAGGGGAAATTAAATGGGGTATGGGTTCCTTTTAAGAGCCCCGCAACTGCAGTTTCAAAGATAACTTACGACGAAAAGGAACCTTTTCATGAAGGATTAGCCGTTGTTCGTTTAAATAATAAATTCGGATATATAGATGAGGCTGGTAAGGAAGTAATAGCCCTTCGCTATGATTATGCTGCAGAATTTAAGGAAGGGTACGCTGCGGTTAAATTGAATGAAAAATATGGCTTCATCAATAAGTCAGGAACCATTGTAATTCCCATTGAGTATGATCAGTGTGGATTTTATTTTAGCCAGGGATTGGCACCTCTGGCAAAAAATGGTAAATGGGGGTTTATTGATGCAATGGGTAAAACCTGCGTACCGTTTATTTACCAGGACAAGGTAGGATTTGCGGAGGGGTTGGGAGCGGTCAAACTAAATAACAAATGGGGCTATGTAAATAAAACAGGCGAAGTAGTTATTCCATTTAAGTACGACAGAACCTTCGTATTCACCGGCGGACTTGCCGCTGTAAGAGTAGCTGATAAATGGGGATTCGTAAATACCAGGGGGGTGGAAGTAATTCCGCCGGTTTATGATGAAGTATTCGGGCTTGAAAACGGTAAGATTAAGGTAAAGCTGGATGGATCCATTTTATATTTTGACAAAGAAGGAAAGGTGATTAATTGAAAATTAATCATGAAGGTTCCTGGCAGTATCCCCTCATGGGCGAAAGCGTTCGCCTGTATACTGCATCAAACAAGGTAAGGTGCTTTGTTTTTATAATGTAGTTACCATGAAACTTATATCGGTTAACAAATACACTCATAAATAATGAGCCCCGGGGTTTGGCAGCTTTTTTATTTCATCATTCATTAGTGCTTTCTCCCCCCGGTGAAAAGCTTAAATGCTAACTTCACTCATTATATTGATTTTACAATTTGCCCGGCAGGCCCTTTTTCAGCAAATGAACAGAATGAAAAAAATTACAGGAAGCATTGTTGATTTGGTTGTGTTAATGATATTTGTTTTTGCGTGCCACCATACCAGTGCTCAATCTCCTCCTATCAGCTACCTGCGAATTGAAGATGGTTTGTCAAACAATTCTGTAAGATGTATTTACCGGGATCATGATGGGTTTATGTGGTTTGGTACCTATGATGGATTGAACCGCTATGATGGCTACGGGTTTAAAGTGTACCGAAATAAATGGAATGATACCAATTCTTTACCACATAATTATATTTATGCAATCGATGAAGATAGTCATCATAATATTTGGATTGGTACCGGCCAGGGCATTGGAGTTTATAATGGCCGTACGGCAAAATTTTCACCTGCTTATTATCAGCGGTACCAGTCTGCCACAAAAGAAAAAATTACCTCCAATATTAATGCGATCAAAACAGATACCGCCGGAAATGTTTTTATTGGCACCAATGGATGGGGCTTATTGTTAAAGAAGGAAGGCGAAGGCATTGCAAAGCAACTTTCTATTGAACGGGACGGGAACAGGGTAAGCTACTATAATGTACAGGCTATGCTGATTGATAGTAAGCAGCGCACCTGGTTGCAAATACAGGACATAGGACTTTGCAGGTATGATTACAATACTGGTAAAATTGTGGTGATCAGTAACGCCATTCCGTTTGCCAATTGCCTGGAAACGGATAACGAGGATCATCTCTGGTTAGGAACCAGCGACGGATTGTATGAATACAGTATTGGCCGTAATGTCGTGACTCATTCTTATAAGGAGGGAGAGGGTTCACTTAACTCCAACCTGGTGAGAACGCTTACATTTACCGGGCAACACCAATTGTGGATTGGCACCGAGGGAGGAGGCATTAATATTCTCAACCCCGTATCGCAAAAGTTTGAATACCTCTTACCGGGCGAAAATAAAAATACATTATCCAGCGAATCTGCATTTGCCATTTATGAAGACAGGGAATCCCGGAAATGGATTGGAACATTGAAGGGTGGAATAAATGTAATTGATCCCCAAAAAAATCAGTTTCAAACTATTGCCCACAATCCATTTAACCAGAACAGCCTGATCTATAATTTCGTTTCTACCTTTAAGGAGGATGGGAATGGCAACCTGTGGATTGGGACAGATGGAGGAGGGATGAGTATCTGGAACCGGAAGCAAAACAGTTTTACAAACTTCCGGTACAATGCAGGCGCACTTAGCCATAATTCCGTGACCAGTATTGCTCAGGATTACCTGCACAATACCTGGATTGCCACGTTTGGCGGCGGTATCAATAAATTTAATCCATCTTCCAATTCATTTGAACACTTTAAATGCATCAACGATAGTACCGGGGCTGAAAATAAAAATGTTTGGCTTCTGTACGAAGACAGCAAAAAGCATTTATGGGCCAGCACTTTTGCCAACGGTAAACTCTATCTTTTTAACCGGAAATTGAATCGCTTTGAAGCCTTTGATCAATACCTGAATGATTTAATCGCGTTGACAGAAGACAGGAGCGGCACTTTGTGGGGTGGAAACTCTTACCAGTTGAGCAGGATTGATCAGCAATCAAAGCAACATATCCATTATGAAATAGGCAAACCGATCCGTTCTATTTATGAAGATAAAAAGGGCAATTTCTGGCTGGGTACCGAAGGCGGCGGACTGATCCTCTTCAACAGGCAGCAGGGCAGGATCATATCCCGTTTTTCGGTAGATGAAGGACTGTGCAATAACTCGGTATTGAATATTGTGGAGGATAACAATGGGGCTTTGTGGCTCAGTACTTTTAACGGGTTGTCAAAATTTGATCCCGCAAAGAAAATATTTAAAAATTATTATCAAAGTGATGGTCTTCAAAGTAACCAGTTTTTATACAATGCTGCGTTGCGCCTGCGTTCCGGTGAAGTGGTTTTTGGCGGTATCAATGGATTTAACCTGTTTCACCCGGACAGTTTAAGGCTGCGGAATTATGTAGCCCCAGTGTTATTGACCGGTTTAAGAATCAATAACCTGCCGGTTTCAAATGACAATGCTTATGTAACTTCTGTTGAGCAGGATAAAATAAAAGCGCTGAAAATTCCGTATAGCCAGGCGGCTATTGCTTTTGATTTTGCCACACTGGAATATTCTACCCCCGATAAAATCCAGTACGCTTATTTTTTGGAGGGCTGGGACAGGGGCTGGACCTATACCGGTAATATACGGACCGCCAATTACACCCATTTAAGAGAAGGCAATTATACGCTCCGGATTAAATCAACCAATGCGGAAGGCGTTTGGAATCAGCAGGAAACTACGCTGAAGGTAACGATCCTGCCTCCCTGGTATAGAACCTGGTGGGCATATCTCCTGTATGTATCCATCGCTGCTGCAATTGTTTTCTATTATTTAAAATATGAACGGGCCCAGGCCAAACTTACCTATGAAGTAAAGCTCACCCATATTAATGCAGAAAAGGAAAAAGAGATCAACGAGAAAAAATTGTCCTTCTTTGCCAATGTTTCTCATGAGTTCCGTACGCCGTTAACATTGATCATAAACCCTGTAAAGGATCTGCTTCAATACAATGGTGAAAATGAGCAGGTAAAAGAGAATATCCAGACCATTTACCGCAATTCACGCCGGCTACTAAGCCTCGTTGATCAGTTGCTGCTGTTTAAAAAAGCAGACAGTGATGCAGATAAACTTATTTTATCAGTTATTAATTTTGAAAGCCTTTGCCGGGAAGTGTATAGTTGTTTTTTGCAGCAGGCCAAATCAAAAAAAATCACTTATGAATTCCAGGTAGCCGAAGGAGATTACAAGGTGGTTGGCGACAAAGAGAAAATTGACATCATACTTTTTAACCTTGTTTCAAATGCCTTAAAGTACACACCGGATGGCGGGAAAGTGATGGTTGGCATCAAAGCATCTGGTGAAAAGGTGGAAGTAGCAGTTTCTGACACCGGGCCGGGCATTTCGGCAGCAGTAGGCAATAAATTGTATGAACGATTTTACCGGGATGAAACCGTCAACCGGTTTTCAAAAGTGGGTTTCGGGATTGGTCTTTTCCTTACCAAACATTTTATTGATATACATAAAGGAGCAATCAGCTATAAAAGTGAACCGGGTAAGGGGACTATTTTTTTTGTAAGCTTGTTAAAAGGCGATGCTCATTTGGATCAGCATGCCAATTTTAAGGAAGTTACTGATGATTCCGTTATGTTGAAGGAACTGGTAGAAGAGCCACTGGAAAATACTGCTACAACCCGGCTGGAAGAGATGGTTACGAACCGTCAGTCAATATTGGTAATTGATGATGACAGCCAGTTGCGAAAATATGTGGTGTCGATCTTTAGCGACCGGTTCGTGGTGTACGAGGCGGAAAGCGCAGAAGCCGGGCTGATCATTGCGCAGCAAAACACCCCCAACATCATTATTTCTGACATTACAATGTCAAATATGAACGGAATGGAGCTGTGTAAAATCGTTAAAGCCACACCTGCTTTGCGGCATATCCCGGTTATTTTATTAACCGGGTCATCCGCCAGGGAGACATTATTAAC
>JANPIJ010000020.1:0-1938 GCA_031424955.1 Ferruginibacter sp.
TAAAAATCTCGGTCACCGGTTTTATGTGTCATTCGCCGTGGCGGTTTTACTCACCCGCCACTTCAGGTTCTTGACTAACCGTTATGGATTTATTATTTGCTACCAAACAATCATCGTAAACTAACCACACAACACTAAGATGAAAAATCTTTTTTTTATAGTTGCTTTATTTTTTTTTCAACACCTGGATGCACAAACTAAAAATTCAGTACCGGCATACCTGGACATAAAGCCGGCAATATTTTCTATGTCAATGGTAATGATGCATGATGTAGTAAATCCCCCGGCTGCCAGCCGCTTTTATACCTATGCAATATTGGGAGCCTATGAAATAATATCGCAAAACAATAGCACCGTTCCAGCACTTTCAAAACTGGTGAAGGAATACACTGCTATACCAATAACTACAGATAAAAAAAAATACGATTATCGCATCGCTGCATTATATAGTATTTTAGAAACAGGTAAAAGAATGTTGCCATCCGGCTTTATGTTGCAGGAACAGCAGGATAAATTTGTCAAGTCATTACAAAAAACCAGTATATCACCGGGTACTATCAGTGAATCTATTGCAGTAGCAAACCTTGTGTCGGCAGGTATTGTGGCTTATGCTAAATCAGATGGCTATGGCAAACTGAGTGCGAAGCTTCGTTATACACCTGTAAAAGGCGAAGGATATTGGTACCCAACACCACCCAGCTATATGGAAGCCGTGGAACCCAACTGGAAAATTATCCGCACAATGCTTATTGATAGCAGCAACCAGTTTCCGCCGGCTCCGCCAATAGCTTTTAGTAAAGATAGCGGTAGTACTTTTTATAAGATGGCAAAGGAAGTATATGATATTTCTAAAAAGCCAACACCCGGGCAGTTGCACATTGCATCCTTTTGGGATTGTAATCCTTTTGTAGTGAGTACATCGGGCCACATGGCTATTGGGTTTAAAAAAATAAGTCCCGGTGGACACTGGATGAATATTGCTGGTATTGTAGCTAAAAAGGCGAAGCTTGATTTTGATAACGCAGTGCTGCTGCATACCATGGTTTCTTTAACCTTAATGGATGCTTTTATAAGTTGCTGGGATGAAAAATACCGCAGCAACCGCATAAGGCCCGAAACCTACATTAATAAATACATTGACCTGAAATGGCAACCAATGCTGCAAACGCCACCTTTTCCAGAATACACGAGTGGGCACAGTGTTATCTCTGCTGCCTCGGCGGAAGTGTTAAGCTATCTGCTGGGAGATGATTTTGCATTTACGGATGATTCAGAGAATATATTTGAGATACCTGCAAGATCATTTCATTCTTTTCGCCATGCTGCAGAAGAAGCGGCCATATCCCGGTTATACGGTGGCATCCATTTTCGTGATGCCATTGAAAACGGGCAGGCAGAAGGGAAGGCCCTGGCAATAGCCGTGATAGAGAAAATAAAAAAGCAAGGAATAATGCCGCTAAAAAAAATACCAGCTATAAAGCTCTCAAAATAACGACAAGTATTTATGAAAATCTGCTGACGACAGGTTCCTGGAACAAAGGCCTATAAAAGACCAATTGATTTTCAGAATTCATTTATTTAGCATCAACCAGGATTTAGTTTCAATCAATCGAATCTGTATTCTCCCTAGGCAACTAATTGCCTGCACAGCAATCATTTTGTTTTAACCAACATAGTACGATCGGAAAATTTAGTTATTTACAGTTATAAAATTTGAATCTGCTTAGCCCGTCTGTACTTTCCTTTGGCATTATTTTGCCAGTAAAAATCCGGTTCTATTTTCTGCTTTTTTGTTTCATAATAGCTTTTTTATCTACTCCAATTTATAAAATCTGAAATGTTCATTCAACCTTTCAAATGAAAAGGTAATGATTTCCACTATCTTATATATCGATTTCTATAACTAGCGAAAATATTTTAAAAAAAAGTTAATTCTTT
>JANPIJ010000021.1:0-58525 GCA_031424955.1 Ferruginibacter sp.
GATGTAAGAGAAATTATATTGAATCTATATTCCAAAAAAGGATCTACGCAAAAGGATCTCATGGAACAAATTCGTAAAAGACATGACCAAAGAAAGATTCAACGAAACAAAAAAGATTCATCGTGACTTGTCAAAGTAGAATTAATGGCTACCGATAAATTATGAAGTAAATAATTAGCTTCAATCCTACCGAAAAAAAGAAGTAATAACACGGTGTCCTTTTGAGTTAAATTAAGAAATGCAAATTAGGGCTATAAATAGTCAGGTAAGGTAACAGTTTGTAAATAAACAGGTATCGATTTGTTAAGGCAGACGCTATTAAAGCAGTACCGAATAAGTTATAAATGCTTTACCTGCATTAAAATAATCTGGCGCTATCCACAGGTCAGCTTTGACAATAAAAAAACCCGGATCAAAGCTATGTTTGGTCCGGGTCAAATTGGGTTAAACTTATTTACTTAAAAAAGCCAGGGACTTATTTGTATAATATCTGGTAATATTCATCAGCCATCCTGTTACTTTCAAACTGAACCTGTACATCATTCATACCATTTTTCATTATATCTCTCCAGGTTTCTTTGTTATCATAGTACATCGGCAGAATTTCCTTTTCCAAAATTTCATACAATTGGTTAAGGTCATATTCATCCTGTTCCTGCACATGTATATTTTCGTAATCGATTGGCGGCACTACAAATCCGTTGTTGCCGTTATTGATAAACTCGCAAATCCAGCCATCATTGGTACTTAAATTAACCGCTCCGTTCATAGCTGCCGTCATGCCACTTGTACCACTTGCTTCTCTTGGCACCCTGGGATTATTCAGCCATACATCAGCAGCCTGTTTTAAGCGTTTGCTTAAGGAGAGTTCGTATCCAACACATACTGCCACATTTTTATACTGCTTACTTAAATGTACCAGGTGATTAAAGTCATTGATTGCAGGGTAATCCAGTGGATAAGGCTTTCCTGCCCAGATGATTTGCACCGGGTACTTCGTATTGTTTAGCAATGCTTCAAATCGTTTATGATCTCTTGTTAGCAACTCCGCCCTTTTGTAACCTGCGAAGCGGCGTGCCCATACAATCGTCAATACATCCGGATCCATCAATTTTCCGGTTTGGTCAGCTACCAGGTCCATAGCTCTTTTCTTCAAAAATCTCTTACGGTCATCAAACCAAACATCATTGCCATCTACTTTGGCTTTATACAACTGTTTATCTGCCCAATAACGCCAGTTCTGCGCATTGGTAATGGCTTTAATTTCGCAGATATCAGGATACTTACCCCACATCTTCCGGCTAACTTCACCATGCAACTGGGATACTCCATTCGCCAGTTTTGCAAACCGCAGGGCGGCCAGTGAATGATTGAAGAGATCATCTGTAATTCCGGTAAGGCGTCTCACCTCTTCCAGCGGAGTGCCGCAGAAATAGCTCATCTTCTGGCACAAATAAATATCATGCTTTTCGTTACCTGCTTCTTCGGGTGTATGGGTGGTAAATACCAGGCGTTTCCTCACATCTTCAACATTTCCAAATTTCCTGTATAGATAAAACGCCGCACTCAGGCCATGCGCCTCATTCAAATGATATAATTCCGGGTTAAAATTTATTTCATCCATTAACTTAGCACCCCCCACACCCAACAAAATAAACTGGTCTACTTTGGTGGCAACGTTGCCATCGTACAAACGGTGGGTAATCGTTTGTGTTACATAGTCATTTTCCGGTAAATCTGTGCTCAATAAAAACATTGGCGCACTATTAAAAGTCTCTGGGTTAAGATACCAGGCTTTTACCCAAATTGGATGGTCGTGAATATTAATCTGGAACTTGATGCCGGTATCTTCCAAAAAATTATAAATTTTCTCATTCCATTGTACCTGCAACGTTTGATCCGCATTGCGTGCCTGGTCGTAGTAACCATATTTCCATAAAATGCCAATTCCTACCAAATTTTGCTTTAACTCATATGCACTGCGCATGTGCGAACCAGACAAAAACCCAAGCCCGCCACTGTATATTTTTAAAGGCTGATGAACAGCGAATTCCATTGAAAAATAAGCGACACGTTTACTGTAATTTTCGTTTACAGCATAAGGAACTTTGAAATTACTAAAACTCATAAAAATGATAAATTTAAATTGGAGTGCAAGATAAAGGGAAATTTTCAGGAAAAAAGACGAATAGCCATATATATTGTGTCATGCATACGCAATAGGACAATGAGCAGTTATGTGATTGTTTAAGAAAATTATCCTTCAAAATATTCATTACATTTGAAATACACGTTTGCATTTAAACGAAAAATCAAATTTATTATTATGATAAAAGTTATAGGAATTCCGTTCGATTCAAATTCTTCATTTTTAAAAGGGCCTGCACATGCCCCAACAAGAATAGGCTTAATGGAAAACGAGGGCTCAACCAATGCCTATTCCGAAAACGGCAAAGAAATTATTAAAGGAAAAAATTATGAAGACCTGGGGGATATCGCCTTTAAAGGCGCCAGTTCAGCCGATGCTTTTAACATCATTAAAGCGTCGATAGCCATGCAGCTTTTAGAACCGGTTAAGGTTTTTTGTTACGGGGGAGATCATTCTGTTTCGTATCCGGTAATTGATGCGTTCAGTGAAAAGTTTACTAACCTGAATGTGCTTCACCTGGATGCCCATGCAGACTTGTATGAAAATTTTTATGACAATCCATATTCACATGCATCGCCGTTTGCAAGGCTGCTGGAAAAAGGAAAAATCAAATCCTTAACACAGGTTGGTATCCGCACTTTAAACAGGCATCAACGGGACCAGGCAAATAAATATGGTGTAAATATAATCGAGATGAAAAAATTTAGTTTCGATTTTTTAAAAACCCTGCAAGCGCCCTTATATGTTTCTTTGGATATTGATGTATTGGATCCTGCCTTTGCCCCCGGCGTTTCTCATCATGAACCAGGTGGATTAAGTACAAGGGAATTGATTACCATCATACAAAATATAGGAGTAGAAATTGTGGGTGCAGACCTGGTGGAATATAACCCGATCAGGGATATCAATAATATGACCGCAATGGTTTGTTATAAACTTTTTAAAGAACTGGTTGATAAAATGGGGGATTAACGCCCCCATTTCGATTCAGCCGGTAATTATTGCAAGCGTCTGCATAGCAGCAGATTTTTTTTAAAATAAACTAACAGTAATAGCTGCAGCTACTCCTTTAAAATAAACAATGCTGATTTATTGATGGAATTAACCGCAGGTTTCATCGTGTACAGCCTGCCAGCTATGCTTTTTGCTTCTCCGCCGCAACAAAGAAGGTTACCATACAACTCAAATTTGGAAAACCCGGCTTTATTTTTTAGGTTTGTCTAAAATTTAATTTAGACAACATGAACTTCTCGGTTTCAGAAGAAAACTATATCAAGAGTATTTATCACCTTCAGCAACAGGCGGATACTGTTACCACCAACTCCCTCGCCAATGAATTACAGACAAGGCCGGCGTCTGTAACTGATATGCTCAAGAAACTTCAATTAAAAAAATTACTCGAATACAAAAAATACAAAGGCTTCCGGTTGAATGCAAGCGGCAACAAAGTGGCATTGAACATTGTCAGGCGGCATAGGCTATGGGAATATTTTTTAGTAACAAAGTTGGGCTTTGAGTGGGATAAGGTGCATGCCATCGCGGAAGAACTGGAGCATGTCAGCAGTATGGAACTGATTCAAAAACTGGATAATTTCCTCAATTATCCCACTGCAGATCCACATGGCGACCCCATTCCTGACATGCATGGTAAAATTCCTTTGATCAAACAGGTCAGCGTTGCTGATGTTACTGAAAATAAAGAAGTGATTGTAAGCTCCGTAGGCAACCAATCGCAGGAAATGCTGGAACTGTTAAAGCACTATCATATTGGAATTGGAACATCCCTGAAAGTAAACAAGCGGTTAAGTTTTGACGGATCCGTGGAAATAAAAGTATTAAAACATGCAGCCTGTATCATTAGCGAACAGGTGGCAAAAAATATATTTGTTCATCATGATTAAATATTCAAATACCGATACCTCATTGAGCGAGGTACATCAAAGCATTGATACTACCGGTAAAAAAAGAGGCTGGAGAAGAATATTATCTTTCCTCGGCCCCGCTTACCTTGTAAGCGTTGGCTACATGGACCCCGGCAATTGGGCTACTGATCTTGCAGGTGGCAGTAAATTTGGATACAGTTTAATATGGGTACTGCTAATGAGCAACCTGATGGCTTTGTTATTGCAGGGACTTTCTGCAAGGCTGGGTATTGTAAGGGGCCGCGACCTGGCGCAGGCCAACAGGGAAGCATATCCCAAATATGTAAATTTCGCATTGTACCTTTTGGCCGAGGTAGCCATTGCCGCATGCGACCTTGCCGAAGTGTTGGGTATGGCAATTGGCATTCAATTATTAACCGGGTTACCATTAATATGGGGCGTATCGATAACGATATTGGACACCTTTCTTTTATTATACCTGCAAAAAATGGGTATGCGAAAAATGGAAGCCTTTATTATTACACTGGTAGCCGTGGTGGCCATTTCATTTTTAATAGAGATCATTTTTGCCAGGCCTGATTTGGCTGAAATAGCATTTGGTTTTATACCTACGCCTTTATCTGATGAAGCGTTGTACATAGGTATTGGTATTATAGGCGCTACTGTAATGCCACACAACTTATACCTCCATTCAGCCCTTGTACAAACCAGGAAAATAGAAAGGACGGATGCAGGCATAAAACAGGCATTAAAATTTAACAGGATAGACACTACCATTGCCCTTAACCTGGCCTTTTTTGTAAACGCAGCCATTTTAATTTTAGCAGCCACCGTATTTTTTAAAACAGGTAATTCACATGTTGCTGAAATAAAAGAAGCCCATCGTCTGCTACCTTCTTTTTTAGGGGATTTAGCACCCAAACTATTCGCCATCGCTTTAATTGCAGCAGGACAAAGCAGCACTATCACAGGAACTTTAGCGGGCCAGATAATAATGGAAGGTTACTTAAGTTTGCGGATCAACCCATGGGTTAGGCGGCTAATCACCAGGTTACTGGCCATTATACCCGCCTTAGTGGTCATCATTATTTACGGAGAAGAGAAGATAAATGATTTGCTGGTATTAAGCCAGGTGATTTTGAGTTTGCAACTAGGCTTTGCAATCATTCCATTGATTCATTTTGTAAGCGATAAAAAAACCATGGGTAATTTCGTAATTACTCCTGTTACAAAAATTGCCGCATGGGTGATAGCCGGCATACTGGTTTTACTAAATTTAAAAATGCTCATTAATGAAGCAACTGGCTTGTTTATGGCGGATGCTATTTTACCGAAAGTTTATTTATCGGTGTTGGGTTTGCTATTCTTTGCGTTACTGTTTTACATCCTGTTCTTCCCAATACTAAATAAGATGAAGAAAACAGGTTCGATACAAATTCACCCGGATATAAAAAGTACCATTAACCTGGAGATACCTGAATTTAAAACGATTGCCATCGCACTGGACTTTAGCGAAAATGATCAAAAATTAATTGCATTTGCAATCGGGCAGGGAAAAGAAAAAACAAATTACGTATTGATACATGTGGTGGAAAGCGCCTCTGCAAAATTGCTGGGTAAAGACAGCGATGACTATGAAACGAGAAGAGATAAAGAAAGAATGGAATGGTATGTAAGTCAATTACAACTGCGGGGTTTGGATGTAAGCGGCCATATCGGTTTTAGAAACAGGGCGAAAGAAATAGTTCGTATTGCGAAAGATGAGAAGGCGGATATGCTGGTAGCCGGCGCCCATGGACATACGGGATTAAAAGATCTTATTTATGGAGAAACTGTTAATTCAGTAAGGCACGAATTAAATATCCCGGTACTGATCGTAAACGTATATACATAATGGGGGGTCGAATACAAACGGATAAAACACTCCTCTTTTAATAATGACAATTCATTGCTGTTCTTTATCAACGAAGGCAAGTTGCTTACTTATTTTTTCATCCCATTCCGATTGCTTTTCAGGAATCCTGCTATGGCTGGATTCGGCATCATACTGATTTTGCATCTTGCTCATGGCCGCCGCTGTTTCATTATATATTTTTTCAATAACGGCTGTGTAATTTGCATTGGTAAAGTTGGCATGCTGCAGCTTCCGCATAAATAACCGGCTATGAATATAGGCGATATCAAAATGCTTTTGCTCGTGGTTTAAAATATAAGCATTTTTATTGCCTGGTTTTACCCATGAATCTTTTTTGGAGAAGTTACAGCTGACGTTGATCAACAGTTGCGAACCACGTTCATCCCGGCGGAATGCCAGTTTTATACCAAAGCCTGCATTAGTCAATGCAGCAGCATCGCTGCCCTCTACGGGTTTACCTTTAAAATCATCCCACACAAGCAACCGACCCGGTTTGTAACAAATTTCGTTATTACCCGGTGTGCCATCATTGGAATCATAATTTACCGCAACACTTAATTTTTGCGCATTCAACACCAAAGAAGACAGAAAGGCAACACCAGCAAAGAAGCATATTTTTATCATAGTTATCAAACCTGCAATGCTACACAATTATTGCAGGCAGCTTATTGGTTTTGATAAAATTGGGTTTCTGTTAACAGGCTGGGAAGGTTTCCTGTTTTCGGTTTACGGCTATAGTATTTTTTAAACTTTGCAACCATACACGGGATGAAGTATCCGGAAGTGTAAGAAGCTTTTCCATAAGAATTACGCCGTTTTAATTTTCAACATAATTCAGATCCTTTCCAAAAGTTTCTTCTGTAAACCATGCCGCCACCAAACTAATGGCCATTACTATTATTCCTGTTATCCATCCGGCAGTCAGATAATTTCCTGTTACGGATTGTAATCCTTTAAACAACAGTAACATCAAAGGCAGGGCACCCCTCACCATATTGGGTACAGTAGTTGCCGCAGTTGCCCGCAAATTTGTACCAAATTGCTCGGCTGCCATCGTTACGAAAATTGCCCAAAAACCGGTACTAAAACCCAGCGCTGCACAAATCACATACATACCGGCAGCAGTGCCGCTTTGCTGTGTAAAATAAAAAACAATGGAAATGATGGTAAGAATATAAAATATGAAAAGTGTCTTTTTCCTGCTTCGAAGCCAATGGCTTACAAAACCAACTACGACATCTGCAACCGCAATGGCAACATACGCAAACATGGTGGATTTTTTCGGTAATACTTCATCAGAAAATCCGAAGGCCAGCGCAAAATCGTTAGAGAAAGCTACCAGTATTCCAATGACATACCAGGTTGGAAGGCCAATTAAAATAGCCAGTATGTACTTTTTAAAGCGGTTCTTACTGGTAAAGAACATGAAGAAATTTCCACGTTGTACATTAGTCTGTTTCAGCTTATTAAACATGCCACTCTCAAAAACGGATATACGTAACAACAGCAGGCAAAATCCCAGCCCGCCACCAATAAAATAACAGATACGCCAGTTGAAATTCTGCGAAATAAAATATGCTACCACTGCACCCGTTAAGCCAATACCGGCAACCAGTGAAGTACTCAATCCTCTCTTCTCCTTACTAACCAGTTCTGACACGAGCGTAATGCCAGCTCCCAGTTCACCGGCCAACCCAATGCCGGCAAAAAACCTCGTGAGGGCATACTGGTTGGGTGTTTGCACAAAACCATTTACAATATTGGCAATGGAGTATAAAATGATAGACCCAAACAATACGCTTAACCTACCTTTTTTATCGCCCATTACTCCCCAAATAACGCCACCTACCAGCAGGCCGATCATTTGTATACTGATGATAAATTCGCCTTCTGATTTTACCTGGGCTGGTGTAAGGCCCATATCCCGTAAACTTTCAACCCTTACTATCTGGAATAAGAGGAGGTCGTAAATATCTACAAAGTAGCCAAGTGCAGCTACTAAAACGGTGATGTTGAAAACAGAAGCGGATCGTTGTTGCATAAAAAATTAAGCGGCTGTACTTTGTTTGCTTTTCTTACCAGAGATGAGCTTAATAATAATGGGCAAAGTGCTTATTAAAATGATCCCGATCACTATCAGTTCGAGGTGAGTTTTAAGGTTGAAACCAAATTGACTGAGTATCCATTGTTGCAAAAAATGACCGGCCAAAATCATACTGGCTACCCAGGCGATGCAACCAACCACATTGAAAAAAGCAAATTTTGATTTTGGCATTTGTACAATGCCGGAAACGATAGGTGCAAATGTGCGGATGATGGGTATGAACCTTGCAATGACAATGGCTCCTCCTCCATGCTTATCGTAAAATTCCTTGGCCTGGTATAAATATTTTTGTTTGAACAACAAATTATCCTTCCACTGAAACATGGCCGGGCCTATTTTTTTGCCAAACAAATACCCGGTAGTATTTCCCAGTATGCCTGCAATAGTAACCAATACAATGATCACCAGCAGGTCGAGCCAATCATTTTGTACTGCGCCCATACCCACTAGTTTTAAAAACTCATGTCCCAAATTTTTTGAATAGATCCCTGCTACAAACAGCAGGCTGTCGCCCGGCAAAAAGAAACCTGCAAACAATCCTGTTTCAGCAAATATTATAAAGAGCAGCAACCATAAGCCCCCATATACTATATAAAACATGGGGTTGATTAACTCTTTCCAGGAAAAATCTTTATGCATGGTAATGGTACTGCCATTTGTAAGCGATGACACCATCACCGTTAAATCACGATAGTTTTCAGCTTTGAGCAGAACGGAATCCATGGATTGAATATCCAGATTACAGGTACCATCAGACGTTAAGGATAATTCTGTTATTTTACCTCCATCATTAATTGACAACTTTGCTACAGGTACTTCGTATTGATCAATAATTTTTAATTTTACAGGCTTCGCATTTAGCAAAACAGGTAGTGAAATCAGCAGAAAGAGAAAGCAAAAACCAGGGGTTAATTTTTTCATGAAGTTTTGTTAGTGTATTGACTATGTATTCTGTTAGCTATTTTATTTATTGTATTCCACCCAAACTTAAATTCCTTCGTTTTTCCAACGAGGTAACACGCTACAATATGATTAACCGTTTCACTTAAAAAACTGTAATATTAATTATAGTGTAATCCCTGTTCCTTTTACTCAAGTTATTTAAAGCTCACTAATCATCACCTTTTTGCTCGTGATATTCCAACTTTTCTTTGTCACTTTCACAATACAGATTTTACGGTTATCATTTGTTTTCAATTTTCCGAATTCTGATCTTGTCCGGTGAAATAGTTACAAAATTATTTGTTAAGGAATCAAGAGACTCTTCTTTTAAATATAAAATCAGTTCCTTAATAATTTCAGGCCTTTCAAATGCTTTGTATCTCAGCAATATCACGCCGGTAACCTGCTTGTTTTCGAGAAATACAATATCACCAAAATCTTTATCTTCGGTAATAATAATTCGCGGAGGATTGATTGATAAGCTTGAAATATCATAATCGCTAATCCCTCTAAAAGATGAATTCTTTATAGACAAAACATCATATCCCTCATTTTCAAGTGCTTCAATAATTACATCAAAGATATTTTCATCGGCTATAATCATGCAGGTAATTCTATTACTTCATCATTCAGCATTATTGCCCGTGCATAATCAATACACGCCAATATACTTTCCCTGGTTATATGAGGATATCCCTGCAGTAAACTTTCAATCGTTTCCCCTTCACTCAACCGTTGTAGTATCAACTCCACAGTAATCCTTGTTCCTTTTATACAAGGTTTACCCATCATCACTTCTTTGTTCCTGGTTATCCAACCTTCATGTATTACTTTCATAATAACAATTTTATTGAACCATAAAATTAATCCTTTTCTCCATCTCCCAGTTCTCCCTCCCATTTACTTACAACTGCTGTGGCTATACTATTACCCACCACATTGGTTGCACTTCGGCCCATATCCAGCAAAGGGTCTATTCCCAAAAGTAAGGCGATGCCTGCTTCAGGAATGTTAAATGTAGCCAATGTTCCTGCGATTACTACCAGCGATGCTCTTGGTACACCCGCTATCCCTTTACTGGTGAGCATCAGTACCAGCAACATAGTTAACTGCGTTGGCAGCGGAATATGCATTCCATAGCTTTGTGCTATAAACAATGAAGCAAAGGTCATGTACATCATACTGCCATCCAGGTTAAACGAATAACCCAGTGGCAATACAAAGCTCACTATCTTATCCTTGCATCCAAACCTTTCGAGTTCCAGCATCGTTTTAGGAAATGCAGCTTCACTACTCGATGTACTAAAGGCAAGCAAAATAGGCTCCTTCATTCTTTTTATTAAAGTCACTATCCGCTTTCCTACAAACAAAGTACCGGCCACGATTAAAAAAATCCACAATACCAATAACCCAAAATAAAATTCGCCTATAAAAATGGAATAGGTTTTTAATATCCCAATTCCCTGCTTTGCAATAATGGCCGACATGGCTCCAAAAACAGCCAGCGGTGCAAAATTCATTACATACCCGGTTACTTTCAAAATGATATGAGCCATTACATCCATGGCATGTACCACCGGTTTTGCAAAATCGCCAATTGCTGCTGCTGCTACTCCAAAAAACAAAGCAAATACTACAATTTGCAATATCTCATTTTTAGCCATGGCATCAATTACGCTTGCCGGGAAAACATGGTAGAAAAAATCCTTGATGGTTAGTGCCGCTTTATCAATACCTGTGCTGGTGCTGCTATCAGGAAGGGTAAGCTGCATGGCAACACCTGGTTGAAAAATATTGACCAGCACCATACCCAATAATAAACTCATAAGGGATGCAGATATAAACCACAACAAGGTCTTACCACCAATTCGTCCCACCGCCCTGATATCACCCAGTTTAGCTACCCCCACCACCAAAGTTGTGAACACCAGTGGCGCAACGATCATCTTGATCAATCGTAGAAAAACATCTGCCAGAATTGTAAACCAATCCAGTTTTTTATCCCGGGCCTTCAGGTTATCATTCTTTTGTATTGAAATGAGTTCACGTTGCTTTTGCAGTTCTTTGTACTCAACATTCCCGGTATCTGTTAATCCAGCCAACCGGCCGTTGATAAGTTTCAGTGAATCTGATAATAATTTGATTCCTGCAAACGAACCACTTCCGTCTGCGGTTGATAATATCCTGTCTTCTGCCTGCTTTTTTTGATTGCTAATATTTTGTTGACTGGCAAGTAACACATTAAAAGCAGCACTGTCTTTAACAGCTTCAAATGGCTTCATTTTATTATGTAACTCCTTTGCTGCTACTTCCGCATTTGCAATTTTTAAATTCTCCGTTCCAACATAACTTTTATTCAGAATAAATCCGGCGATAATGCCAGCAACCAATGCAATACCAATATATAAAGTGAGTCGGTTGGGCTTATTCGGTTTAATTTCCATATATGATAATTAGGTTCGCAATATAATATTTAATACTTGTTATAGCGCCGTTGCTATAAAAAAACACCCGCGGTTGCTTATTTAAAAATTTATTGCTTATTTTTCCATCCCGATGGTTATCGGAACTTTATTTACTAAAACCAATACACTGTATGAGTTTATTTGCAAAAAAACCAATGAATGATTTGTTGGAGGAAGCGGGGGAATCAGGAAAAGGGCTGAAACGCACATTAAGTGCAGGATCTTTAGTAGCACTAGGCATAGGTGCCATCATCGGTGCAGGGCTTTTTGTTCGCACTGCCGCTGCAGCAGCTCAAAATGCAGGCCCTTCCGTAACACTTGGTTTTATTGTGGCTGCTATTGGCTGCGCACTTGCCGGATTATGCTATGCTGAACTATCTTCTTCTATACCCATTTCGGGTAGTGCATATACCTATACCTACGCTACCATGGGTGAATTACTGGCATGGGTAATTGGCTGGGACCTCGTTTTGGAATATGCGGTGGGAGCAGCAACAGTAGGTATTGCATGGAGTGAATACCTGAATAATTTACTCGTAAATGTATTGCATTGGAAAGCCATTGGGTATGCATGGTGCCACTCCCCTTTTGAGATTTCCGCAGTAACCGGCAAACATGGAATTATCAATATCCCTGCACTTGGGATTGTTACACTGCTTAGTTTATTGTTAATAAAAGGTACACAGGAATCTGCATTTGTAAATGGCATTATAGTAATCACAAAGGTTACCATCGTAATTATGATTATTATATTGGGTTGGAATTTCATTACTCCTTCCAACCATATTCCATACATTCCGGAACCATCTGTTTATACTGATCACCAGGGAATAGATCATAGCTTTGGAGGCATTATGGGAATTTTGGGTGCAGCTGGTGTGGTGTTCTTCGCCTTTATAGGTTTTGATGCAGTAAGTACTGCTGCACAGGAAACAATAAATCCTAAAAAAGCAATGCCCATTGGAATTTTAGGTTCCCTCGCAGTTTGTACCGTACTCTACATTTTGTTTGCCCACGTCTTGACTGGATTGGCCCCGGTTGAATTTTTCAGAACAACCGGAAAAGAAGCTTCCGTTGTTGTTGCGATTGATAAATTTATGCCAGGTTATCAATGGTTAGGCAAGCTGGTTACAATTGCGATACTCGCGGGTTTTTCATCAGTAATATTGGTAATGCTACTGGGACAAAGCCGCGTATTTTATAGCATGAGCAGGGATGGATTATTACCAAAAGTATTTAGCGAAGTACATCCCAAATATAAAACCCCCTACAAAGCCAACCTGATCATACTTGTTTTGGTAGGTTTGTTTGCCGCCTTTGTACCCGGCGATATTGTGGGCGACATGACGAGTATCGGAACTTTGTTCGCATTTATACTGGTTTGTGCTGCTGTAATTATTTTAAGAAAAACTGAACCGGGACTTCCGAGACAATTTAAAACTCCTTTTGTTCCACTGGTACCCATCCTTGGTATCCTGGTTTGTACCGCAATGATATTTGGATTGGGCTGGACAAACTGGTTAAGGTTATTTGGCTGGCTGGCAATCGGCTTTATCATTTATTTTGCATACAGTGTAAAACACAGTAAACTTCGAAATAAGAATAAGCAATAAGTGATAACATGATTTGTATCTATAAAAATTCCCGGCCTTGCACCGGGATTTTTTATAGATACCAGGTAAGGTTGTGAAATATTGTCAGGTTTTTTAAGGGTGAATTTAATTACTTAAAAATCCGGGCGGGCTGCCTGGTGCATTAAGGCCAACGGTTACAATCAGTGTCGTATTCTTTCCATAATCATACATTTTCATTAAAGAATCAATATGTCTTACTGTTACCAACAGTGATAAAAATGGTGCAGCACACCTCGCAACAAAAGATTTAAAACGCATGCTGATGAACCAACACGATGTCTTCCGGTTCGGTCAGCATGTTTGATTTACCTTAAAGCTAGATTTCAGCTTTAGGCGAATACGAAGAAAGCCCCGGTATTACCGGGGCTTTCTAATAAATGAAGTAACCTACATTCGATATTTATTCCTGCACTTAAATCACCTTTTTACCCTCCAACTGGGTCATGGCCATTATCTGCTTCATCGTTTTTTCCATCCCATCACTACCACCATCCAGGAATATTACATTTCCTTTTCCATACTCTGCAAAATTCTTGATGGCTTCCACCCACATACTGAATAATATTACATTGGTATCCAGGTTGGCCTGTTTCATTTCTGATGCTGCCTGGCTCATACCACGGGCAACTTCTTCTCTGAATAACGCCACCCCTTGTCCGCGTAACTGTGCAGCCTGGCGTTCCGCTTCGGCAGCGATTTTTATTGCGTTACCTTCTGCTTCCGCAGCTTTTGTTTTAGTGATCAGTAAAGCCTGGCCTTCATTTTCAGCCGCTGCTTTCAGGTTATTACTGGCAACCACTTTACTCATGCTGGTCATAATAGCTTCATCAAAGGTAATATCATTTATCTGCAGATCATGTACATGATAACCCCAGCCTTCCAGCGTAACATCTATCTGTTCTTTTACATTCTCTACAATATCCCTGCGTACATTCAATACTTCCGCCTGCTTTTTGGTAGATACAAATGCCCGGATACTTCCTTCCACAGTGCGTATCAGCGCCTGCATCAAATCCTTCTCACTAATGAACTTAAAGGCAACATTTTTAATCGTTTCCTCTTCTACATTCATTACAGAAAACAGGATCATGGATTTGAAATACACATTCGCCTGGTCAATGGTTACTGCCTGGAATTCCAGTTCCACAGAACGGTTTTGAATACTTACCCGCTTGTAGATCTGATCTAAAAAAGGTACTTTAAAATTTAAACCCGGCCGCTTGATGCTGTGGTATTTTCCCAACCGGGTTACCACACCGATGGTACCCTGGTTGATGGTAAATAAGCCACCGGCCACCACGAAAAAAATCAGGATGATCCACCAAAAATCTTTTAATAGTTCCATTTGTATAAAATTTTTGTTGAAGATAATAGTTTTTGAATGGCTGCAATAAAAACTTTTGATTAATCCAATATACGCATTTTGGGCAAATAGTTTTGATTTTACATACGTATATTTTAAAAAATCAGTTGGCGATATGCAACCCCTTAATAAACTTAAAATCTGAAGTATTAAAGGTTAATAATGCGAACCCTGTGTGAAGGCAAGTAGCGGCAATGAGCGCATCCGGCAAGAAAAGATTTTTTGAATTTGAATTATAAGTTTTCACTAATCTAATCGCAATTTGACTGATAGTATGATTAATGTAGATGGTTTCGTGGGTTTTTATAATTTGATCCACAGTTCTTTTCTTAGAAATATTATTAGCACCAACATATAATTCAATTTCGGTAATAACCGATATATATACAGCAGGCATATATTTCAGTAACAATTGTTTTGCCATTTCATTTCCCCTGATAACGGCAATAATTATATTGGTATCCGCAATTACCATTTAGAATTTTTACGAACAGATTGTTTACGTAAAATATCAGCGTCAACATCCCATCCGGATGATGCATTAAAATAAGGAATTGATTTTTTGGGAGATACTAAAGCCTTTCTTGCAGGCAAGGCCTTTTTATTAACCGGAGTAATTTTTACAAAATCTAACTGCTTTAAAAAAGCAACTAAGGATTTTGATTTGCCTTTTTCAATAACTAATTCGTATTCCATATTTCAAATTTAATAAAATTATCAATATGCTTCGTTTCTATAAAATGTGAATGACTGCAAGGCCAGTTGAAGCATTTTCAAATTGTCAAATTTTCCAATCAGCTAATCAGCACATTATCAAATTAGCTAATTAACTCCGCTCTTCCCAAATCATACTCAGATGCACAATCGTTTCAGCCGCTTTCGCCATGTCTTTGGTACCAATCCATTCCAGTTTGCTGTGTATGTTTTGCATACCGGTAAATATATTTGGACAAGGCATTCCAATGTAACTAAACCTGCTGCCATCCGTTCCTCCGCGAATGCTTTCTTTCCTTACTGTTAACCCTGCCCGTTGTATTGCTTCTTCTGCATAAGCAGCCACCTGCGGATGCTGATCCAGCACTTCCTTCATATTGCGGTATTGCTCCTGAACATTGTATTCCAATGCGGCTCCCGGAAATTGCTGAACAACGGCGGTTGCCAGTGCCTTCAGCCTTTCATGATGGCTTTGAAGGCCCGTCAATGTAAAGTCACGCACTATAAATTGAATGGTGGCCTTTTCAGCAATACCATTCACCGCCACCGGGTGTACAAAGCCTTCCCGGCCTTCCGTTGTTTCGGGGCTCCATTCATTTTTTGGCAACGCCTCCAATACCGCACCTGCCACTTTTAATGCGTTCACCAATTTATCTTTTGCATAACCGGGATGTACAATCACTCCTTCAATGGTAATAACGGCAGCATCCGCACTAAAAGTTTCATCTTCCAAACTACCTGCTTCGCCACCATCCAATGTGTAACCATACTTTGCTCCCAGTTTTTTCATGTCAACCTTTGCGGTGCCCTTACCAACTTCCTCATCGGGGGTAAATAAAATTCTGATATCGCCATGCTTTACCGCAGGGTTCTGCATGAAAAAAAGGGCAGCTTCCATTATAACGGCTACACCACTTTTATCATCGGCACCAAGCAGTGTTAATCCGCTTGCCGTAATGATTCCATGATTGATATGCTCTTTCAGGTAGGGCGAATTGCGAATACTCAGCACCTGCGCAGGATCATCCGGCAGTACTATATCATTGCCATCATAATACCGGTGATGAATAGGTTTTACATTTGTGCCGCTACAATCCGGTGCGGTATCCACATGACTGCAAAAACAAATAACCGGAATATTTTTCTTATCACTGTTGGAAGGAACGGTCGCATAAACATAACCGTACGCATCTGTTTCTACATCCGTTATACCCATCCCTCTCAATTCCTTTACCAATATTTTGCTCAGGTCTTTTTGCTTTTCGGTTGTTGGATGAGTATTCGCAGCAGGATCGCTCTGCGTATCAATTTGTACATAACGTATCAGCCTTTCAGCTACATTATCCGGACTAATTTTTGGCATACTATTTTTTTAATTGAGAATGGGTGAATTGATAATGGATAAATTTAAACTGGTGATTTTTTTATTGATTAAACAGAGTGATACATTCAATGAATTATAAAAAAAGCAGCCTGCAAAATGCAGCACTGCTAAATATAAATTTAATACTCATCCTTCATTCCTTTAAATGAACTACAATAATCAGCAAATTATCAATTAACCAATTATCAATTATTCATTAAACAATTTCTACCAATTCAATATCAAATATCAACTCCTGGCCGGCTAAAAAATGGTTGGCATCCAATACAATAACATCTTCCCTTACCTCAACCACCACCACCGGCACCGGCTGGCCTTCCTGGTTGCTTAATGTTAACGACATACCCGGCTCCAGCTTCATATCCTCCGGTACATTTTCTTTCGGAAATTCAATAATTGCTTCGTCTGATTTTTCCCCATACCCATCTTCCGGCAAAATGTTGATTGTCTTTTTTTCACCAATCGCCATTCCCGGCATTGCAGCATCAAAACCTTTAATCATCATACCGGCACCCACTGTAAACTCCAGGGGTTCCCTGCCAACTGAAGAATCAAATTGTTCTCCGCTGGTCAATTTGCCAGTATAATGTACCCTTACAACATCACCTTCTTTTACTTGTCCCATTGTTTAATTTTTTTTATTGTTTACTATTAATTTTTTTGAACCAAACAGTGTGCTGCTATCTGGTCCCGAATAAAATCGGGATTTCGTAATAACATTTTTGCACCCTGCCATAATTCTTTACTCAACTTCATTGGCGTCGCACTCTTGTACTTTTTCAGCTTTATTGGGCAATAAAATCGAGCAGGTTTTCGGAAATGAAACGTAATTTTTGGCAAATTAAAACTTAATAGCGATTACACCAGCAATTTCAGCATTTTTTTACAAACGGCACTTGTTAACGATTAAACAAAAATGGCGGCTAAAAAGCTTTTCCATGTTAAGCTGCATGATTTGTGATAGTTTTGAAATTCAGATGAAAAGCTAACAGGCTTACCAATTAAAAAACTTTAATGAACTTCGAACAATGAAAAGGATATCAATTTTAATTTGCGCATCCCTGCTATTTCAACATTGCTGTGTATTTGCCCAGCCAAACGCTAAACCGCTTAAACCTGCCAGGGCAGAACAAAATCGCAAAGAATCAACAGTTATTACCGGCGCCGAAAGAATGGAAACTTATCTCCCTTTACTGAAAGGCAAAGCAGTAGCCATTTTTGCCAACCAAACCAGCATCGTAAAAAACAGCCACCTGGTAGATACGCTGGTAAAACGCGGCGTGAACATTGTAAAGATATTTGGGCCGGAACATGGATTCAGGGGCGATGCACCTGCGGGAGAACACGTAGATGATGCGAAAGATAAAAAAACCGGCATACCGGTTGTCAGCTTATACGGCGATCATAAAAAACCAACCGCTGAAGATTTGAAGGACGTAGATATATTGATTTTTGATATCCAGGATATTGGCGTACGGTTTTATACCTATATATCCTCATTGGAATACTACCTGGAAGCAGCTTTGGAAAACCACAAACCGCTGATGATCCTCGACCGCCCCAACCCAAATGGCTTTTATGTAGACGGACCGATACTCGATAAAAAATTTAAAAGCTTTATCGGCATGCAGCCAATCCCTATCGTTCATGGCATGACGATTGGAGAATACGCCCTGATGCTGGCGGGTGAAAAATGGTTATCTCCAAAAGCCAATGCCATCCACACTTACAATGTATCAACAAAGCCTACAGCCGACACCCCGTTTCATGTAACCGTAATTAAATGTAAAAATTACGATCACGATACCAAATATATTTTGCCCGTAAACCCGTCGCCCAATATAAAAACAATGCAGGCCATTTACCTCTATCCTTCTACCTGCTTAATTGAAGGTACTGTATTGAGTGAAGGCAGAGGTACCGATGCTCCATTCCAGGTTTTTGGACACCCTTCGCTACCAAAAACTTTATACGCATTTACACCGAAACCAAATGCAGGCGCCAAAAGCAGCAAATGCTTTTTTCAACAATGTTATGGCTGGTACCTTTCCGGCACGAATGAAGAAATTCTAAAAATGATCGGCGGTAAAATTCAATTGAAATATTTGTTAGAAGCTTATCAATTATTTCCCGGCAAAGACAGTTTCTTCTTAAAAAATAATTTCATCCATAAATTAGCAGGTAATGATATACTGATGCAACAGGTAAAGCAGCGCAAAACTGAAACAGAAATAAAAAAGAGCTGGGAACCTGCATTGAGTAATTATAAAACTACCAGGAAGAAGTATTTGCTGTACAAAGATTTCAACGCTTCTAATCCATAGCATCAAACCATTGGCATAAATTATCACCCGAAAATGATTGAACAGAAAATAAAAACCACTAACCATTATACCACTGCGGATTTCCCCCTGGCAAAAAAAAATGAAAAGCGCATTGTATTTATGGGTACACCTGAATTTGCAGTGGCATCTCTTGACAAACTGGTGCAGGGTGGCTGTAATATTGCAGGCGTTATTACAGCACCCGATAAAGCTGCAGGCCGTGGTTTGCACTTACAACAAAGTGCGGTAAAAAAATATGCAATAGAACATGGACTGAATGTATTACAACCGGAGAAATTAAAGAATCCTGAATTTTTAGCACAACTGAAAAGCCTGCAGGCAGATCTCCAGGTTGTGGTTGCATTCAGGATGCTACCCGAAGTAGTTTGGAATATGCCCCCCATGGGTACCGTAAATCTGCATGGCTCCTTACTACCTCAATACCGTGGCGCCGCCCCTATTAACTGGGCAATCATCAATGGTGAAAAAGAAACTGGTGTAACTACTTTTAAACTGCAACATGAAATTGACACGGGTGATATTTTATTAAAGGCCGTTGTTGAAATTGGAGAGAATGAAACAGCAGGGGAATTGCATGATAAAATGAAGGAGGTTGGTGCGGAACTTTTATTGAAAACGGTTAATGGATTGTTTGCGGGGGATTTGGTTGAAGTGCCTCAAGGCCGGTCAGACGGGGACCATGAGACCGGGTTGAAACATGCGCCCAAAATATTTACAGAAACCTGCCAGCTTAATTGGAAAAGGCAGGTAGATGAAATATATAATTTAGTCAGGGGATTATCGCCTTACCCGGCGGCATTTACTTTTTTAGAAGGTAAAAAGTTGAAAGTGTATAAGGTTGATAAGATAGATCAGCAACCTCCTGTTCCTGCCGGTTCCTACGAAACAGACAAAAAAACATTTTTACGATTCGCCTGTAAGGATGGCTATATCTCCATAAAAGAATTGCAACCCGAAGGAAAAAAGAAGATGGGTATTGCCGATTTTCTCAGAGGTTACAGATGGGGATAAAAAACCAACACCACACCCTGGCGTTTGGCTGGAGATTAAAGCTAAGGAATTATCTAAATCTACATATGAAGCTCCAGTATGATTTCAATATTTCATTGATATCATTGTTTAATTTCTCCAATTCTAATCATCAGGCACGAATAATACCATTGTGAACAAGTATATTTCCATTTATATGCTTATTTATCACCTTTCACCCGTGACAATAAATTAATAGTTACTTTATGGTTAATAATTTAATATATTAGTGGTATGATATTTTACCGGCGGGAATAAAATTTCACGGCCGCTTTGAAAGATCACAACAAGTGCCCGTACTTGAAGCTAATATTCCAATAAGATGACACCCAGTTTCACTATCGCCATTCCCGTATTTGAAAGGATTTTTGGATTTGAAGAGGCCCTTCAGTCTGCCATTGATGTTAAAGGGTGCAGCGAAATCCTGGTGGTGGATGATGGTTCCAGCCATACAGAATTTATGCAAATTTGCGCTGCCAGAAATGATCCCCGGATAAAGTACTTTAAAAACGAAGTAAACCTTGGTTTGTTTGGAAACTGGAACCAATGTGCATGCCTGGCAAAAAGTGATTTTGTGTCGATTTTATGCAGTGATGATGTGATAGATCCAAACATCTTTACCTGGTTTCAGGATGCATATAATCAAATGCCCGACCTGGATATTTTTTTTGGGTCATTTGCTGTATTTAAAAATTCATTAGAGGAAGCCAGGGAACTATGTTCATATCCCGCCGGTCCATATAGCAGTCAAAAATTACTCGAGGATGCGGCCGAAAGAGGGGCCTGGTTCCCCGTATTGTCAGTAATCAGGAGGGAAAAGCTGCTTCAGTTTCCCTTTGTTGCAAAACCGCATAGTGGTAACGATTTTTTGTGGATTTTTAGTAACGCTTCCAATTTTAAACTTTTTGCGCATTCCAGACCACTCAGTTTTTGGAGAAGACATGCTAACCAGGATGCCAAAATCTCTCAATCCACTACCACCGATTGCTGGCCCATGCAGTATGCGGCAATAGAAATCCAATTAAAAAAAATGGGTAGTAAGAAAGCTGGAAAAGCTTACAAAAGAGCTGTAGGCGTAATACTATCGTGGTTGCTGAATGATAAAAATAACAAAGGCCACTGGCACCAGCGATTGCTTGGATCCGAAGCTGCTGACAACCCTTTTTTATATAAAGCTAAAAGTATCATTGATCAAAATTGGTTGTTATCGGGATTGATCAATGCCCGTATTATGAGACCATTTTATTATAATATCGGCCGGGTATGCAGAAAGCTTAAAATTTATCCGGCTGCATAATAATTATACTGGAGTCTGTTTACTACGCATCTGAATAAACCAATTGGTTTTTTATAGCTACGACGTTTCCTGAATGTAAGATAATACAGTTTTTAAACCCCTTTCAGCCGCAGATGAATACACCTGAATCATAGAATGTTGCATACACCTTTGACAATCCCACGCGGAAACTTATCTTTACAAAATGTTACCAATCAGCCAGCGTGGACTACAAATGCCACCCTCTCCTATACGTAAATTGGTGCCTTACGCAGAAGCTGCAAAAAAACGAGGCACCAGGGTATTTCATCTGAACATCGGCCAGCCGGATATTGCTACACCGGAACCAATATTGGATGCGGTGCGCAACAGCGATTTTAAAATATTGGAATACAGCCATAGTGCCGGTAATGAAAGCTACCGGAAAAAACTGGTAAAATATTATGCTTCGGTTGGCATCAATGTTAGTTCGGAACAAATCATTATCACTACTGGTGGAAGCGAAGCCATATTGTTTGGCTTGATGGCATGTTGCGATGCCGGTGATGAGGTCATTATCCCGGAACCTTTTTATGCTAACTATAACGGATTTGCAGTAGAGGCGGGGGTAACCGTAAAACCAATATTCTCCTCCATTGAAACTGGTTTCGCCCTGCCTCCAATGGAAGACTTTGAGAAAATGATCACCCCAAAAACAAAAGCGATTATAATATGCAATCCTAATAATCCTACCGGGTACTTGTATAGCAGGGCCGAAATGGAAATATTAAAGCAGATCATATTAAAACACAACCTCTATTTATTTGCTGATGAGGCTTACCGTGAATTTTGTTATGAAGGCACCCACACCAGTTTTATGCAACTGGATGGTGTGGATGACCATATTGTTTTAATGGATACCATCAGTAAAAGATACAGCGCCTGTGGAGGACGAATTGGAGCATTGGTTACAAAAAACACCGCACTCTTAAGTTCGGTAATGAAGTTTGCACAGGCAAGGCTGAGCCCTCCCAGCTTTGCACAAATTTTAGGAGAAGCTGCAGTTGACCTGCCATCCAATTATTTTGATACCACAAAGGCCGAATATAAAAAAAGAAGGGACACCATCGTAAAAAGGTTGAATGCTATTAAGGGTGTATTTTGCCCCAACCCCGGCGGTGCTTTTTATGCAATGGCAAAATTACCCATTGATGATGCCGATACATTTTGCCAGTGGCTGCTGGAATCATTTTCTCACAATGGGCAAACCGTTATGCTGGCGCCCGCCACCGGATTTTATGGCACCCCCGGGCTTGGTAAAAAGGAAGTGCGCCTTGCCTATGTATTAAATACAAATGACATTAATGCCGCAATGGATTGCCTGGAAATAGCGTTGAAACAGTATCCGGGAAAGGATAATAGTGAATCATAAATTATCGGCTACTGAATGATTTACTGGTTATTCAGCTACTAATTGTCCTTTGTAAATATCGGTCCAATCACACCTGCAATTTTCAAACTTTATTTTATTATTGAGTTAGTTATAGCAACTAGTAAAGCAATTTAATGCCATAATTTTTGCTAACAGGTACTCATTTAATTCCTCATTTAAGCAATCTTTTTACAAATCGCTATTGCTTTTTAAGAACAACTCTTTTCATGTATACCGGCCTGTATTAAAGATAAAAATTAAATATATAATACATTCCCGCTTTCAAAATATAAACCCGGGGCTGAAACAAATAAAACAATAATAATTTCACCATTTGTTATATAATGCAGAACTTAGATTAACCAAAACTATCTATAATGAAAAAGATCATTTTCCTTTTGCATTTTGTTTTTTTTACCTGTTTCCTCTTTGCTCAGCAAACAGTTACCGTTAAAGTAACCGACTCAAAAACCGGGGCTTTGTTACCCAACGCAACAGTCAAATTAAAATCCTCAAAAAAGGCAACAGCAACAAATGCTGAGGGGATCTCAAAAATTGAAGCAAATACAAATGATATTCTGGAGGTAAGCAGCATTGGTTATAAAACACAACTGGTTTCACTAAAAGGCCAGGCAGAAATTACCATTAATATGGAAGCCAATTTGGTAGAACTGGGTGACATTGTTATACTTGGTACCCGCGGTGTAGCGAGGGCTAAAACAGAAACTGCTGTACCGGTAGATGTTATAAGGATAAACCAGGTGGGGCTACCCACCGCAAAAATGGATCTTACTTCTATACTAAATATGGCCGCACCATCTTTTAACTATAATAAACAAAGCGGCGCCGATGGAGCAGATCATGTGGACCTGGGTACCCTGCGTGGACTGGGCCCCGATCAGACATTAGTATTAATCAACGGGAAGCGACGTCACCAAACGGCTTTTGTGGCTTTATTTGGTACACGAGGAAGAGGTAACTCAGGCTCAGACTTAAACTCTTTCCCGGAAGGATCCGTTGACCGGATTGAAATTTTACGCGACGGGGCATCAGCACAATATGGATCCGATGCGATGGCGGGTGTAATTAATATTGTACTGAAGAAAGATATTAATCACTGGTCCGTTAATACCGGCTGGGGAGGCTATTACGACAACAAATTCAATTCCCATTCCCAAAGAAAATCAGGGCAATATTATTACGGCAGCCCCATTGACGGTAACACATTTTCGATATCGGCCAACAATGGCCTGGCCCTTGGCAAAAACGGGGGTTTTATAAATTTCTCATTAGACTTTTTAACACAGGGCAAAACCTTCCGCCAGGTAGATACCGCCAACTGGCAAACCGATAAAAATGCACTCCCTTTCATCAATACCGGCCGGCGGGCTTTTGGCGATGGTTCTGTAAAAACCTACGGAGCTATGTATAATTTGGAAGTGCCGGCCAGCGTGAATGGCAATACTACTTTCTATTCTTTTGGCGGATACAATTATAAATCATCCGACGCTTATGCTTATACCAGGAACTGGAGCGCCAGGCCGGAACGTTTCCCGGTGGATGCCACTGGCAAACTGTTGTATGATGCCGATATTATGCGTACCGCAGATGACGGCGAAATCTACTACAATCCGCATATTCAAACGCATATAGCGGACCAATCGGTTGCCATGGGGTTAAAAGGGAAAACGGGGTCCATGTGGAACTGGGACCTGAGTAACACCCTTGGCAGAAATGATTTTCATTATTATGGCGATAAAACTTTCAATGCATCTAATATAGGCGTAAAAACGCCCACTCATTTTGATGATGGCGGCTTTAATTTTCTTCAAAATACCGTCAACCTCGATTTCAGTAAATCATTTAAATCGGTTGGCGCCGGGCTTAACTTAGGCATGGGCTCAGAGTTCCGGTATGAGCGATATTCTATTTACAGGGGGGAGGAAGCTTCCTATAAAAGCTTTCATCCCGGAGACCTTTTTTATCCCAATATAAACGAATCAAAAGCGCCGGCCCCTGGTTCGCAGGGCTTCCCTGGCTTCAGCCCTTCCGATGCCATTAAAGCTAACCGCTCGAATATAAGTGTTTATGTGGACGCAGAATTAAATGCTTCCCGGGCATGGTTAATGGACGGTGCAGTTCGCTTTGAAAACTATTCTGACTTTGGGTCAGTAGCCACCTTTAAATTTGCCACCCGTTATAAGTTAGCCGGCAATTTTAATATCAGGGGATCAGTAAGTACCGGCTTCAGAGCTCCGTCGCTGCAACAAATTAATTTCAGCAATACCCTCACTTCCTTTAGTGGCGGCCAATTGGTGCAGTCACGTATCGCACGCAACGGAGATGCCATTACCAAAGCTGCAGGCATTCCAAATTTAAAACAGGAAAGGTCGGTAAATACCAGTATTGGCTTTAGCTGGAAACCCACCAAAGAACTAACATTTACTACCGATGGATATATGGTAAAAGTGAAAGACAGAATTGTGTTATCTGGTTTATTTAGCAAAGATGACAATACACTCCCTACGGCTTTTACCTCGCAACTTGCAGCGATTGATGTATCTACCGCCCAGTTTTTCCACAATGCGGTAAATACTACCAATTATGGCCTTGACATTGTAGTGGATTATTATAAAAAATGGGGCACCAAAAGTTTCAAAGTTTTACTGGCTGGTAATTTACAACACATGAATATTGATGCCATTAATGTTCCCACGTCCTTAAACAACAATAAATTAAACAGGAAAACTTTTTTCAGCGACCGGGAAGAAGCCTTTTTGTTAGCATCTGCTCCAAAAGCAAAATTTAGTTTGGGTATAGATTACGTTGTTAATAAAATTGGCTTTGGCACGCACTTCACCTATTTTGGTAAGATAAGGTTGTTGGGCTTTGGTGACGCTACCGCAGATAACCCAAATCAAACAGGCATCAATCCTGAGGTACCTACAGATGCCAACTCAAATGTGTATGTACCCGAAGAATTTAATTTTAACGGGAAAATGGTTACCGATATTTATGTGTCCTATAAGTTTAGCAAGAAGGTCAGCATCTTTATTGGTTCAGATAATGTATTCAATGTGCATCCCAACCTGGGCGTGAATCAACTCGCCAAAGGATGGGCAGGTGATAATGAATCCGGCGGGCCCTGGGATTCCGTGCAAATGGGATTTAACGGAAGAAAATTATTTGCAAAACTGGCATTTGATTTTTAAAAAATTATAAGGACTTGAAATGGCCCGGTAACCTGGTCAAACACATGACACTTTTTTCATGCTTCCGGCAACCAAAGCTGCCGGAAGTATTTTTTTGATTCAAACATTTTTTTTAACCAGGGTTTGGAGCAAAAAAAGGCTACTCCTAAATGCGGTAATGAATTTTGGCGATTACACTGCGGATCAGGGCGGAAACTTAGGTCATTCATTTGTCTTTAAAATATTGCTCCAAACGTTTACAATATCCTCCTCTTCTACTTCAAGTGAATATTCTTTTAATATAAATTCTGATGCCATTCTTCCCTTTTCCAGCAAGGCACGGTTATCATTTTCATATTCCAATATTACCTGCTCAATTGTTTTGGCAAAACCTTGTATATTCCGTTCTGCTATGGGATAGGAAAAACTTTCTTTAAAATATTCATCCCCCCCATTGCCGGTATATCCAATTACTATGCAACCACAAGCCATTGCTTCCGCAGGAGGCATACCAAAACCCTCCCTGTGACTAAAACTCAAAAAGAGGGCAGATTCCTTTAAAATTTTTGATACTTCCTGCTCATTTAGATTGGCTATTTCAATCAAATCCCAGCCCTTCAGCGCATCTCTTATCTTCAAAATATTAATTACCTGGATAATATCCTCTTTCACTTTTCGGGCCATAAATGCGATTTGCTTTTTTTTATTAGCCGAAAAATTAAATATGTTTTTATTAATGCCGTAATGAATTCTAAACAAATTCAAACCAGGAAAAGCATAGTGGAGATAATTTCCTGCATCCTCAGACGCTACCATAATTCCTTTAATTTTTGAGTTGCTATATAGGGAGCAATTACCCTTTAATTTATATGCATTGAACGTGTAATAGCAATTCTGATTATAAACAACCTTATCATTATTTGGTAAAACCCTTTCTACACCAGGCCCGTAAATTTCAGGAACAACAATTACATCACTATCGTTGAAAATGGTCTGCCATTTTTTATTCTTTACCCGGGTAATCGTTTTCCGAAATTTCAAAATATCCTTTCCGACCCTTTTTAAAATAAAGAACAACTTTTTATTAGAGTGATTTTTATCTACTAAATCAATATGCAAATCCGCATTGTATAAAACTGGAGTTGAATTCTCAAACCAGGTAGATCTGAAGCCGTATTTTGAATGAACAATAAAAGCCTTAAACCCGTTCTTATTCAATAAATCTACCTGCCGGTACAATTGCTTGATTCCCCCCACAGCCCTTTTAATGTCCGGACAAATAAAAAGTATCCTCCTGTTTTTCGCTATCATGTTATTAAAAATTGAAAACTTACTACGCCGGATTTTTCTTTAAACTCTCAATAAAATTTGCATAGACAATTGTCCGTCAATCATACTTCACATAAATTGCATTTACAACCGTCCCGTGCATGTGAACGAACAGGTATGAGAAATATACAATAACCATTTTCCTGTTAAAATTTAACTTACCAATGTAAAACAACCTTTTAATATTTCTGTTGGTAGCTTTAATTTCGGAAAAGCATTTATTATTGATCAAAATGATAATAGTAGCTGAAAATAGTTTTTTTTTGGGATTAAATTAGCTTAAATAAAAATAACAATTTACACATGAGAAAAAAATTAATTGTATTCGCGGCGATTTGCCTGTTTGGAAATTATGGCTTTGGCCAGGCAAAGCTGGTTGAAAAAATCGTAAAAAAAGGAAACGACCTGGTGATTCCTTACGAAAAATATGTATTTCCCAATGGCTTAACACTGATAGTACACGAAGATAACAGTGACCCGATCGTACACGTAGATGTAACCTACCATGTAGGCAGCGCAAGGGAAGAAATCAAAAAAAGCGGGTTCGCTCATTTTTTTGAACACATGATGTTCCAGGGAAGTGATAATGTAGCGGATGAACAGCATTTTAAAATAGTAACTGCTGCCGGTGGTACATTAAATGGCAGTACCAATTTAGACCGTACCAATTATTATGAAACAGTACCCAATAATCAATTGGAGAAGATACTTTGGCTGGAAGCAGATCGCATGGGCTTTTTGCTGGATGCAGTAACCCAGCAAAAATTTGAGGTTCAAAGAAGCACAGTAAAGAATGAGCGTGGCCAGAACTACGATAACCGTCCCTATGGACTCACCGGGCAATATATCAGCAAAAATTTATATCCCTACGGCCATCCCTATAGCTGGCTAACCATCGGTTACCTGGAAGACCTGGACCGCGTAGATGTGAATGACCTGAAGAAATTCTTCCTTCGCTGGTATGGCCCTAATAATGCTACGCTTACCATTGGTGGTGATATAAAAACAGCAGATGTGGTAAAATTAGTGGATAAGTATTTTGGCTCTATCCCCGCCGGACCTGCGGTAGAAAAAACGGTATTGCCTGCGGTAAAAATCGAATCGGACCGGTATGTTTCTTACACGGACAATTATGCCCGTTTGCCCATTCTATCCAAAACCTTTCCAACAGTTCCCAACTACGACAAGGATATGGGGGCGCTCTCCTGCCTGGCACAAATACTGGGACAAGGAAAAAATTCTATCCTGTACCAGCAAATGGTAAAGCCTCAAAAAGCTTTATCGGCAAGTGGATTCAGCCGTTTCAGTGAACTGTCCGGCGAATTTTCTTTTCAGTTAGCGCCTTTCCCGGGCAATTCACTGTCCACCATGGATAGCCTGTTTAAAGAATCGTTACTGGTATTTGAAAAACGCGGCGTAACAGACGAAGACATTGAAAAATTCAAAGGAGGAATTGAAGCCCAATATATTAACGGGCTGCAAAGCGTATCAGGTAAAATAACCCAGTTAGCTGCATTTAATACATTTACCGGCAACCCAAACATGATTGGTAAAATGCTGGATATGTACCGTTCGGTAACCAAGGAAGATGTGTGGCGGGTGTACAACCAGTACATTAAAAACAAAGGCAGCGTAACTGTGAGTGTATTAACCAAAGGTCAGGCGGCAAAGCCTGCAGCTCCGGATAACTACACCATTGATTCCACCAATTATTCAGCACCCAATTATGGATACAACGGGCTTCAGTATACCAAGGCAAAAGATAATTTTGAGCGAAAAAAAATGCCTGGCAATGGCGCCAACCCGGTAGTAAAAGTGCCCCCGGTTTGGAAAAAGAATTTGCCCAACGGCATTAAAATGATTGGCACCGCAAACAGCGAACTACCTACCGTTACTATTTCTATCACCATACCGGGCGGCCATCTTGCACAGGCTACGGATACCTCAAAAATAGGACTGGCAGCCATGGTAGCAGCTATGCTGGGTGAGGACACTAAAAAATATACAGCCGAACAAATGGCGGTGGAACTTCAAAAAATTGGCAGTAACATTTCAGTGGCAGACCAGTTTGACGGCACCAGTTTTAATGTGCAATGCCTGAAGAAAAATTTAGATAAAACACTGGAACTACTGGAAGAAAGAATGTTTAACCCCAATTTTACCACCGATGCCTTCAACCGTTTGCAGAAGCAGGCCCTGGAAGGTTTTAAGCAACGGAAAGCGCAACCGGCCGCAATCGCCAACGGGGTAATTGAACGCATCAATTACGGCAGCAATAATATCATTGGGATGAGTGATAACGGAACGGAGTATACCATAAAAAACCTGGGACTGAAAGATGTACAAAGCTATTATGACAACTACATGACCACCGCGGATACTAAAGTGGTAATAGTAGGCGATATTAGTGAAAATGAAATTTTACCCAAATTGTCGTTCCTAAACAGGCTACCCAATAAAAAAATAAACCTGGTAAAACCTGGTGCTGTACCGGTTGTATCAAAAACAATGATTTACCTGGTAGATGTACCCAAGGCGGCTCAAACTGAGTTCAGGGTAGGAAACGTAACAGGTTTAAAATACGATGCCACCGGTGAATATTATAAAGCGGGCCTTATGAATTTTGTATTTGGCGGTGCTTTTAACAGCCGCGTAAATTTAAATCTTCGGGAAGACAAAGGCTGGACCTATGGCGCCCGTGCTTCTTTTTCGGGTGACCAATTCACCGACGACTATCAATTCAGTGCGGGCATACGGGCGGATGCAACCGACAGTGCATTGATTGAGGTGATGAAGGAGTTGAAGGAATATGCGGCTTCCGGGATTACCGCTGAAGAACTGGCATTTACTAAAAGTGCTGTTGGCCAAAGGGACGCATTGTTGTATGAAACGGGTAATCAAAAAGCAGGGTTTATCGGCCGCATTTTAACCTATGACCTGGCCACCAATTTCGTGGAAACACAAAATAAAATCCTGGCGTCCATCACAAAAAAAGAAATTGACGCTTTGGCAAAAAAGTGGCTGAATACCGGCAAGATGAATATTTTACTGGTGGGTGATAAAGCAAAAATATTACCCGGTTTGCAAAAATTGGGGTATGAGATTGTAGAGTTAGATACTGATGGTAATAAAAAGCCAATGTAAAAGAGAATAAAAAGCATATCATAAAAAACCGGGTTCTTTGATGAATCCGGTTTTTTTATTATCGCAAGCGATCGCTTCATGCGCTAGCAATTGTCAAATTGAAATATGTAAATTATGTAAAAAATATCCATAATTGTGTAATAAAATAAAAAATACATTGCCTTACTTTGTATGGGTTTTTCATAGGATATTGGATAAAAAAACGGAGCTGGATTTCTATCCGGCTTCTCTCTTTTTTAAGGACGTTCTGTTTTATAACCCGTTATTTTTTTGAGTGAAAGAACCAGGTGCACGGGTGCCGGATGCAGTGTACCAATACCATTTATATCATTCATCAACCGGCACCAGGTTACTACCTGCCGGAAGTTGCATCTTTAATTACTTTACTCATTCTTTCTTTGGAATTACTACTAAGCGGGGTATGACTATGTTCATGCAGGTGCCTGGCATTTTTTGAAATAAACAGGGATTGCTTTTCAAATAATTTACACATGCTGCAAACAGCCAGGTGCATACGAAGTTGTATCTTTTGAGCAAAAGACAATTTCCCTTCTTCCTTCATTGATATTAACAGGGTAGCTTTTTTGCAGGTTATATTTACTTCCTTCATGATATTCTTAATGAATGCTGATCCAGTTTTTTTCAAGGCATTTACGCAGTTGCAATTTTGCCCTATGAACCAATACCCAATAGTATGACGGTGTAAGACCCAAAGCCTTACAGATATCTTCCGAATCCAAGTCATCCAGGTATTTCATGGCGAAAACTGTTTGTTGAATATCTTTTAGCTTTCTTTTGCATTTCTCCAAAATGGTATAAAACTCTTTGGTTTCTACCGGTTGCGAATAATCGATCCCCCACTCATTGGGCCTTGTTACCGGTGTCCAGTGTTCTACCTCGTCAAAATAGTCATCCTCATCTGCCGGTGAAGCTTTTACAATTGCGGAGGATTGTTTACGGTAATAATCAATGATCTTGTTTTTGCAAATGGCATACAACCAATTCTTTTCAGAAGCCTGCCCCTGGTAGCTGTCACGTGCCTTCCATGCACTTAGGAAAGTTTCCTGTACAATATCTTCAGCAGCGGGCGAATCATTCACCCGTAGGATGGTATAGGAAAATAATACATCCGCATATTTATTCACCCATCCTTCGGGTTGAAGAGAATTACTTTTATCCATTTGATCATTTCAATATTGCTGTAAACTACGAAATAAAGAAATGAAACAGATTTGCATTGCTGAAATTTTAATGTGAAAGATCTGTACCGTTTTGTAAATGCCTTATTTTGCCCGGGAACAGCCTTCAGAAGTAAATAATTTAATTACTGTAAATCCTTTGCCCGATGACTTTACCGGTTCTTTTGCAGGCCCTTTAAAAACCTGGTGGTCAACATTATCGGGATGACTGTTACCATCATTAAACCAAAGCCAAAGCGAACAAAATGACATTTCAAAATCGACGATTTAAATAAATGCCACCAAGTTGCTGTATTGTTCAATAGAACTTATATCGTACAAATGTGCGATCCCGATAAGAACGGGATCGCCAGCCTTATTCTTAAGCCCGGTCAATAAAAAATTAATACATCTTTAAACTGACACGGACATCTATTAAGATCACGTCACAAAAATTAAGGTGACCTATTTACTGATCAGTTTCACATAGGCAGCATTCTCTTTTAGCATTTGCATGCCAGGCGCAAATTTCATATAAGGAAGTTTCAGTGATTTATGGTTTTGTCTGCTGATTTTATACAGGATGATCCAATGCCGGATAATCTCGTTCCATGCATAAAAAATGGAATGCCTTGGATCGTACATATGCGTTGGTTCACTGCCTGCTCCGTTTAATTCAATAATGGAAAAGTTTTTACCCTGCCTTAATTCTTCCCAGGTGTTGTACCGGATATCCAAT
The DNA here is from genome assembly GCA_031424955.1 of Ferruginibacter sp. GTDB lineage: Bacteria > Bacteroidota > Bacteroidia > Chitinophagales > Chitinophagaceae > Ferruginibacter. The sequence continues at coordinate 32,196 of JANPIJ010000021.1, forward strand.
CGCCCAAAATAAAACCCGGAAATTTTTTTACAAACCCTGTCAATTGTGTCCGTTAATGTATCATCTGTCAAATGACTGATATCTATAAACCGGGCACCCCTGCTGTGATTGCCATAGGGCACCAGTAAATGCTTCTCCTCCTTTGCCAATACCTGTTCTAAAACTTCGGGATGCGATTGCTGTAAGGTGGACATCTGTAGGATGTATCGTGGATCTTCCTGTAACAATTGTGCAATTGTAGACATTCCATTACCTGTGACCGTTAAAAACTCCTTCCCAACGATACCTGAAATATGGCCCTTTGCTTCGTTGGGATACCGGTAATAAAAAATGCCCACTTCGTTTTCAAACGCTATAAATTCCTGCACTAAAAAATCTACTTTGGTGTGGGATAGATAATTTAACAACTCTTCCGGCGTATGCACTTTTTCCACACACAATCCCCGCATACCAATATCCGGCTTGGCTATTAATGGAAACTGCAATTTATTTTTTGTCACCTCCTCTACAACATCACCGGCACTGCTGCCCGATTTGAATAATAAAGTGGGCGGATAATATTGCGATGGTATCAAATCGTATATCTCCTTCTTACTTTCCAATAAGAAACCGCCGTTTTTTATTGATGGATTGGATGTGTTGAAAAAGAATACCGCACGGGCCTTTACACCTAACCAAAGCCAGTAAAAATACATTGGTCCGTACACTACGTTGAATGGCCAATACTCCCAATTGAAGAGCTTAATAAATGCCGGTTTGCTTAATAATTTTTTCATGGGTGCTGCTGCTCTTTAAGCCGCATCAATTTTAGAAGGAATGATTTTTTGGACGTATGTAGCTCCATCTTTTAAATCATGGTAATTCATCATGCCGGTATGTTTAGTTATTTGTATGCCTGTAATGCTCACCGTAAATAATTCCCCCTCCCTGTTCATTCGTATATCATTCCGTTCATCTCCATCACCGGCAAACTGGTGAAAACGAAAAATATCAGCCTGCAATGGCTGTGTATGCTTGCACTGCCATTTTTCAAACCAGTCTGCTCTTTTTATTTGCGTGGATGGATCATATAAGGTAGCACTGCTCCAGATATAATTTTGATCAATACCCAGTGGCAGGGTATATTTTTTTGCGCCATCCCAGCGGCATTCATGCAATTCGAAATTTTCAAAGAGGATGAGTGTAAATGGTTCAACACCCCAGAGGCGGATTTGTAAAAAGCGGTCAGCCGGGGAAGGCGCTGCAAGAATATCAATTAATATTAATCCGCGGCTTCGCTGATATGGCGCCTGTGATGCATGATTAACGAATGCGCCATTCAATAATACGGCAGCATCTAAATTATCTTTTAATGCAATCCAGGTTCCACCTGCATCCGCATCTTTCGGATAGAGCAGGGCCCCCTCTTCCTGTTGATATATTTTTGGAGGCAGGGCCTGTTTGCGCTGCACTTTTTCGTCCCTGTTCGAGGTAAGAAAAAATGAATCGTTTACCCTTATAAATGTTACTGTGCACATGTACTCCGGTGTTTTACGGTGGATGTAGCAACCCCGAAATTTTCCGGAACGATGATATCAGATACTTCGCTGAGACCAACCCGGATAAGCGCCATGTGGTGAATGGTATGCTCCAGGTTGTACACTAATTCACGTTGGTAATTGGTTGCTACCGCTGCTATTTCAATTGAATTTTCGCTGTAATCAAATTCGAGTACCAGCGGTTTATCGGCTTTGTTTAGCAGGATATGAAAATGTTTTAAAGTATCAATCGCAAATCCGATATCTGTTTCGAGCCGAAGGTCTCTTTTGCGTTGATCATAGTTTACAACGCCTCCGGCATAGCCTTTATCCAATTCAATAAACAACTCAATGATATGCCGTACATGTTGCCCGATGGTAGCATTGTGCAAAACGTTAACCGCCTGCACATACTGCCGGGGCGAAAGCTGCAGCAACGTTTCACTTAACTGCTTAAATACCTTTTTGACTGCAAGATGCAAATGCATAAGTTATTTTTTGGGTTATCTATTTTTAAAGTCCGGGAAATTGTTTTTCAATAACTACCCCTAATTACGATAGTGGTTTACACTCTATTACCGGTGCAAAACAAAAGCCAATTATATTGTATTACCCGGTATTAATTCTTTTTAGCAAAAACTGCCAATGACACGGAAAGATTATCCGACATCACCATGCTTTTGCCCCCAACCCCAAAATCCCTTCGGTTCAGTTTAAAGGTACCCTCAAACAAATAGCCGTCTTCTTTTGGGGTGGCCGTAAAGGGAAATGAAACTGGTTTGGTAACTCCCCTGATAGTAATCTTTCCCTCCAGGAATAAAGTACCGGCTTTTGTCGAATTGGATATTTTGACGGATACAAAACTGAGCTGCGGATATTTCTCCGCATCAAAGTACTCCTCCTTTTTTAAATGCCTGTCCCTCGCGGCAGTTCCTGTGTTGACGGTAGCAGCATCCACCGTTACCGAAAAAACGGAAGCGGAAAGATTGGCCGGATTAAAAACAATCTTCCCTTTCAAACCTTTAAAACTGCCATTCACATTTAACCCAAAGTTCTTTATTGAAAAAGCGACATCAGAACCATTACCAACCGGTGTATATGCCTGCGCAAATGTAAAAACTGCAACAAGCATTGTCGCAAAAAAGAAGATTGTTTTTTTCATTGTCATCATCATAAAAGAGCACTTCCAAAAAGGTGATTAAATAACTGGCAGTGAATTAATGCATATTTGTATTCTTTAAAATCCGGTATGCCTGGAATATCATACACCTGCGTGCCGCTTACAGATTTTAATTTTCCAAGATCTATAAAATGGACGGGTAACAATTCCTTCGACAAATACACATGCAGATCGGGCCCATTTGAAATTGTTACATTCTCAAGCACCAGGCTAAATTTTGCATCCTTCACCAGAATCTTTACTGTTCCGGAAACATTTCCATACGGCCCATTTACGAAAGTACCGGTATGCTTAACCTGTGCTGTAGTATCAACCGCTTCCACAACCGGTGCGGTGGGTGTATTATTTTCTTTCTTACAGGCAGCCAAAAAAATAACAATCACCAAAAATGAAAATAAATAATTTTTCATACAGTTGCTAATTTAAAATTTAAAAATACATGGATACGGCGGCTCCGAAATTATTGGTCTTATTGCGAAACCGGTTCACCATTGTTCCGTCCGGAGCCGTTTGTTTGATAGTAGTGGTTTTATATTCAGTGAACAGGAACTGGTACACCGCCCTGATTGCCCAGCGATCATTCAACCGGTATTTTACTGCATACTCAGAGTTTAAACTCCCGTAATCAAGATCCCCGGTTAGGAGCGCATTGAAGCCCGCGGGTTTTGCAACGGGCTCCGTTCTTGTAATACCATTGCTGGTAAGTATGGCAGATGATTTTGAGCCGAATGAAAATCCGATGAGATCAATATTAAAAACGGCGCTCCATTTGTTATTGAAATTATATCCAAAGTTTGCGGACAAGTTCAGTGAATTTACAGAAGGCCGCTGAACTGTCAGCGTATCCCAGTTCTTAATATTCTGCCCAGCAAAAACAATCAAAAAAGGAGTAGTATTCGTTCTTGCCAGTCTTGCCGGTGCAGTGGTATAGTTTATTTTTTCGCCAAACATGGAAGTAAACCTTGCGCCAATGCCAGCTTCCAGCTTTTTCCTTTTCCCTACCTTCCAGGTATACACATACGACAATGCAGCGGCCCCCTGCGAACTACCAATTGCAGCCGAAAGGTCAACCCATTGGCTTTTTACCGGAACAGATTTTGACTGGGCAATCGCCACATTACCCGCCAGCGAAAACATTGCGATCATGATTAGATTTTTCATATCCAATACTTACTTTTTAAATGTATCAATGAATAAATTTGTGTGCGCTGCATCAGGACCAATGCAAGACTTGCGGCGAATACCAGTATTGCATATACGAACAATTGACCACCATCGTTCATTACTACAATCCCTAATTTCGTAAGATGGAAGAAGATGGCTCCACTCATCAATCCCATTGCAAGCAAACCGCCATATACAGATGTGCGGGGATATAATACCAGGATCGCCGCAATTAATTCCATTGCACCAGTTCCTATTCTGCCCCAGGGCTCCATACCTAAGGTTGTAAAAATATAGACGGATTCTTCGGAAGCCGTGAACTTAAAATAAAGTGTTTGCAACATTATAACGGCAGCTACCAGGCGCAATACCCAGGGGCCTATCGATTTTACGTTTGTAAATCTCATTTTGTATAATTTTATGGTTGATTATTGAAATGTCTTACTCCAGTTTGCATCTGCCTTGGCTTTAAGGTTTTGCTCGTCCTTATTCCAGTCTTTTAAGGTATTGTTGAAAAACTTATTGTAAAACAAATAGAGTTTGCCATTCACCAATTTAAACGTGAAGGGATCAACCACTACTTTTTCGCCGGATGCTCCCATGGCGTAAGCGCACCACCCTCCATATTCGGGTTCATATTTGGAAGCATTCTTTTTAAAATCTTCCTTATTTTCTGCGGAAGAAAAAAAGTAGGTAGCGCCCTGGTGGTAAATTGAAATATCCCTGATTCCTTTTACAGCTTTATTCTGTTTAAAATATGCCACGGGATCGTATCCCTGTATGGCGATGCCGTCTTTTAAATTAAAGTTTTTCTTTCGCAGTGGCTCCTGCGCAAAAAGTGCAATGCATCCGGTTAAACTAAAAAAGAGTGTAATTAGGATTCGTTTCATAATAGATGTTATGATTGTTTTATATTGAATACGTTGGCATTTCATTTTCCTTTCAATTTTTTAAAACTTTTTTTTTCGCCGTTCAATACCGGATAATTATTCGGGCACTTATTATTTTAATAGTGGAAATTATGTTGCTGCTTCCCAGGTCTAAAACCGGCAACCACATCAATGAAGCAGCATAACTGCCTTTTGATAAAGATAGATAACAGGAGCTGTTACTCTCAGTCGTATAAATGACAGTTGCGTAATCCTTTAATCAGGCAACAGCAATAAATGAGTGATCATTTAATTAAATGGATTTCATCTATGACCATCATTTCAAGTGACAGGTTATTTTTACGGATATATCCGACGCCCCGCTCGTTTCGCTATAAAGTGCCGGCTTTTATTTGCCCTATCTTTACCACAAAAAATTAATTTCAGCGATGATCACATTTTTAATAGCTTCCGTATTTGTGTTGGGATATATTGCCATCGCTTTTGAACATCCGTTAAAATTAAATAAAGCAGCTTCCGCATTAATAACCGGCGTTTTATGCTGGACTATCTATATTCTGCAGAGTTCTTCCACAGATATTGTTGATGAGGAACTGCTCCATCATTTGGGCGAAATAGCTTCCATCTTATTTTTCCTATTAGGCGCTATGACGATCGTAGAGTTAATAGATTCTCACAATGGGTTTGAAATCATCACAAAAAAAATAAGCACCACCAGCAAACAAAAGCTTTTATTTATTATAACCGGAATTACCTTTTTTTTATCAGCCCTGCTTGATAATTTAACCACTTCAATAGTAATGACTTCCCTGTGTGCAAAAATATTAAGCGATAAAGAAGACCGGTGGTGGTTTGCAGGGATGATTGTTATTGCAGCCAATGCCGGTGGTGCCTGGTCGCCGCTTGGCGACGTTACTACTACGATGCTGTGGATTGGCAAACAAATAACCGCACTACAGATTATTAAACAATTGATACTGCCAAGCCTGGCAGTATGTATTCTTCCGGTGCTGATAATGTCGTGGCGGTTTAGAGGGAAAAAATTTGATGCGGTTACGTTAGCTCATAGTACGCAGAAAGAAAGCCGGGACAGTAATATTGTACTCTTTTCGGGTATTGGTTTTTTACTTTTTGTACCTGCCTTTAAAACCCTTACTCACCTGCCGCCGTTTATGGGCATGCTGCTGGCACTGGGCTTAATGTGGGTGATCAATTCCATTATCCACAAAAACAAAGCGGCTGAATATGTGGAAAAATTTACAGTAGCCCGGGCGTTACAAAGAATAGACACTCCCAGTATATTATTTTTTCTTGGAATTTTATTGGCTGTTTCAGCGTTGCAATCCATTGGTATTTTGAAGGCGGTTGCAACAATACTTAGCAGTACATTAAAAAATGATTACCTGATCGGCATTGCTTTGGGTTTGCTTTCCGCTCTTGTTGATAATGTGCCATTGGTAGCAGCCGCCCAGGGCATGTATGATTTAAATACATATCCCACTGATCATCCTTTCTGGGAGTTTCTTGCTTTAACGACAGGAACCGGTGGCAGTGCAATCATCATTGGATCCGCCGCAGGTGTAGCGGTAATGGGCATTGAACAAATTGATTTTATCTGGTATTTGAAAAAGATTAGCTGGCTTGCATTAGTAGGTTTTGCAATGGGAATAATCGTATTTCTTTTGCAATTGTGACGAGGTATAATACAGTCAATATTCAACCGGCAGCATTATAAAACAAAAAACCCCGGTTTTAACCAGGGTAAATTTCTCATAAATTATGATTATCGCTTATAAAAGCTAAGTATATATTATCGAAAGCAAATGTTTCGGGCGACCATCCCGTTCGCCGGGTATTCAATTAAAGCTGTCCCGAAAGTTTAAATTGATCCCATATTGAGCCAGGGATTCATCTAAAATTAATGACCGGTTGTGTACAATTGAAAAAAGTTGGCCATTACAGATAAAACTTGCCGGATTTGGACTATAATGAACTAAATTTTCTGTTAGCTGTTCCTTTACCTGGCTTAAGCATAAACTGGTAAAAATTTGAACAATGGAATCGTTGGATTTACTGCGCCTTTGCATAAAATATCAAATTTGTAGGATTAATAGTTTTTTGATAGGTTATTATGAATCAATATTGCTGTACAAAGAAACAACTAAAAAAATAGCTCCATATAGCTGATTGTACTATCTTTTTGTAATAAAACTTCTACTATTTTGCTTGCAGGTATTTTAAGATTCTTTTCGTTATATAGCAATGTAGTTAAGTAGCAAAATTCAGTCCAGTTTTGAGTTTTGTAATAATTTGCTGTTAATTTTTAAATAAAATCACAGTATCATAAGCGTCATTTACAGTTTCGTTTTACTTTTTAGCTGCTATTACCGAAATGATTTAAACAGTCATACTAATTTTTTAATTGCTTATCATCGCTTTCCGGGAATTGTCTTTTTAATTCAGCTTATCCTTACATCGTACATCTATACCGTATTGTGCCAACGATTCATCCACTATAAAAGAACGATTGGGTAGTATATGAAACCGATTCCCCTGGAAATTAAAACTGGTTTGATCCTCGTTAAATGATTCGATCATTTGCTCCAGCCGGATGCTTACCTGCAGTAAACAGAGAAAAGAGTATATTGCTATGACCCAGGTTGGAATGTTTGCGAAGCGGCTCATAAAAAGATGTTGGATTGATAAAAACTACCTTCTACAACGCACTTCATAATATAATATTGCAACGAAAAGCAAAAGAATATTTAGTTGCAGTTTAATGATCCGGATCAAAAACTACCGGTATCTATGAATAGTAAACTCCAGCTAACCTGCAAAAAAAATCCCCCGCTTTTTAAAACCGGGGGACATATTATAATTTTACTGCCTTATCAATTTGCCAGTCTGCCCGTTACTCAGCCGGATAAAATAATTACCCTTGGCCAGCTTGTCGACCACTATTTTTTGTGAAGGCTGCGCAATAGTGCCTTCCTTTATTGTAATACCTGCATTGTTGTAAATGGCATAAGTAATTGAAGTGGAATTATTTCCGGCAGGCTCAATGGTAAAATAATCACCTGTAATTGGATTGGGATACATTACCAATACATCCGCCTTTGTGCTTACCTGTACTTTTACCACCGGGCTATAACTATATTTTGCATCCTTGTCTACCATCTTCAACCGGTAGAAATTTATTCCGGCGATGGCTTGTGAATGAGTAAATGTATATTTTCTTTCGGTAGCGCTATTACCGGCCGCAGCAACATTCCCCACCGTTCCAAAGCTGGAACCATCTGTCGAGTATTCTACCTGGAAATTGGCAGTGTTCTGTTCCTGTGTTGTTTTCCACTGCAACCGTGTCTGCCCTTCGTATGCCTTACCGGTAAATTGCACCAGCGTTAATGGTAAGGTGGAAGCTGCCGCAACGTTTAATGCATCAATGTCAATTGCACTTAAGCGGGCCGAATTTACCGGGTTAGACACTGTAATAATAAACTTGTCGATGTTATTAAAATTGTTGTTTGCTGTTAAATTAAAGGTGGAATATGCGTAAACACTTGCTGTTGCCTCTGCTACATTGGTCATTGACGCTACGGCCCCGGGAACTGCAACAGCATTCCGGTAACCGGTTACGGTAATGGTACCAAATGATGAACCGGCTGTTTTTACAAGGTATTTGAATTTAAAGCTTTGCAAATCAAAACTAATGTTGCTGTTGGGTTTTACTTCCACTGAAACCAGGTTTTCCGCCGTGGTAATACTGATTATCCTTGCAGATGCCACTCCTTCTCCAACCGCTGCCAGGCCTGTAGTTCCTGTTATCCGAATGACAGATAAAAGCCCTGTGCCGGTACCGCTGCCGGTAATATCCCACCCTTCTACAAATTTGGTAAAGGGGGAGGCCTGTGAGGTGGTGCTCACCCATGCTGTATTAAAATAATGCGTTTGTGCTAACAGGAATGAAGCCGCTGTAGTAAAACTGAGCTGGCTGCCATAACTGGTACCAGCTGAATTGATTGAATAAGCCTTCACATAATACATGGTATTACTGCTTAGCCCGGTTACGGTTTGGGTAAACGAACCAGTACCGGTTCCATTCTGCACCTTAGTGTCGGCTGTTGTTGGGTTGCCCGTTGTATTGTACACTATACCACGCTCTGTTACAGCAGCGCCTCCATCCGATGTAACATTACCTCCCAATACTGCGGAACCTGAGGAAAACTGGTTAATGGATGTGGATGATACCGTAGGAGCAGAAGTAGCCGCAGGCCCCACAATAAGATCATCAATTACAAAGTACAATATTGCATTTAATGTGACATACACATAATTCACTTTCAGGTTTTTTGAAATGGTAATCGTTTCATTCAGATTATTGGAAGAGAATGTTTCGGCCACTATTTCCGCATTGTTCTGATCGTAATATTTTATATTGTAATAAGGCGGCTGGTAGAAGGGCGGGCTATACATGCTGGATGTTTTTAGCCATAAGCCATAAAATTGAAATGGCAAACCATCCGCTCTCTCAATTCTAAGAAAATCACCACCCGAACCGTCCTTCTTTAGCGATGCCGTATTTCCGTTTCCCCCGTTCGCCTGGTTGGTAAAATTGCCGTTTCCAAGATGGGTTAATTTGTAATTGACTCCTCCAATTGTCATGGTCGCTTCTGTAAAATAAAATCCACCGGCCTTTGAAAGGGTTGCCGCAGTGGAAAAATTCCAGGTAGTTTGGGCAGTACTCATTTGTGAAACAAAAATGGTAACGAATGATAATACCACATACAGGCAAGGGCTTTTAAAGAATAGTTTTTTGCACAGTAAACTAACGGCCAGGTAATGTTTTTTCATAGTTGGTTTTTTAAGGATTCAACAGCTACAAGCTACTGCCACTGGTGAATGGGATTTTTGTAAATTTTGATAAGGGTGGTAAATAGGGTTTTAATAAATATCAGTTTACAGGATACACAGGTATATTGCTACAACTTTTCAATAAGGATACCGCGACTATAAAAGTGAGTACTGTATAAAAATTATTTGATTCGACTGGTATAATAGTTTTGAGTGTATACATTGAATTAATCGGCAAAATAAAAAGAAAAATTACCGCTCACATATAGTTGAAATAACGCGCCTTATGTCAACATATTGCTACCCGAATGAATATTGGTTTATGCCCGTTGTTGTGCAAGTCTGTGTTTTAACCCATTCCCTGTTCACCCTAACAACTCCGGACCAGTCTTTCATCCATTTCATACCACCCCGCACTTTCAAAATAAAATATGAATTGATTTTTACAACTACAGTAACACCGGAATCATGGGAATTTTTAATTATTTAAAAAAATAACTGCATGATAATATCAACAATACCGGGTATAAATAACCCGATTAGAACTCGAAAAACAATATATTATTTTATGCAACCACTATAGTTTATCAATTTATTTTTTGCAAAAATTATAAACGCTACTTTTAAACCGCTATTGAACCAACCGGTTGTAAATACAAACGGGTATTGATAAAATATTTACTTAATTAAATTAGATGAAAGCAGTTTTTTTAGTAAGGCAGGGCGACACTTCCGGTGCATTTGAAATACGTGAAATACCCATACCGGTACCAGGTAGCGGACAGGTACTGATTCGGGTAGAAGCATTCGGTCTTAATTTCGCCGATGTGATGGCACGAAGGGGAATGTACAAAGAAGCACCGCCCCTACCCTGTGTGCTGGGATATGATGTAGCCGGCATCGTAACTGCAACAGGCAAAGATGTAATCAACGTAAAGGAGGGTGACCGGGTAACCGCCATGACCCGTTTTGGCGGCTATGCGGAGTATGCGGTTACAGATGCCCGTGCCACCACGGTTATACCACCTGCTTTGGATGCGGCAACTGCTACCGCACTTACTACCCAGTTTTGCACGGCTTATTTTGCTGCGGCAGAAATGGTTAATCTTCATAAGGGTGATAAATTATTGATTCAGTCAGGTGCCGGCGGAGTGGGTACGGCGCTGATACAATATGCAAAATATAAAGAGTGCATAATATTTTCCACCGCGGGTTCGGAAGAAAAGCTACAACACCTTCGTAAATCAGGTGTGCATTATCCCATCAATTACAATACACAGGATTTTGAAACGGAGGTAAAAAAAATAACAGATGGCAAAGGCGTAAATGTAATTTTTGATGCTGTTGGAGGAAAGTCTGTTAAAAAGGGATTTCGGTCGCTGGCATCCGGTGGAAGGATTATTTGCTATGGTGCTGCTGAAATGAGTAATCAAAATATATTTGGTAAAATAAAATCGGCCCTGGGTTTTGGATTCTACCATCCCGTTATGTTTATGACCGCATCCAAATCGATGATTGGTATCAATATGCTTCGGATAGCGGATGATCATCCGGAAATATTGCAGCGCTGCCTGGAGGCAGTAGTTCGGTTAACGGAAGAAGGCATTTTTGCTCCATCCGTCGGCAAAACATTTCCGGTAACAGCAATTGGGGAAGCGCACGATTTCCTGGAATCCAGAAAAAGCATGGGTAAGGTAGCGGTGAGTTGGTGAGAGGGCAATGGTGAATGAGCAATGAGCAATAGGCAATAGGCAATGGGCAATGTTTGTAATATAAAAAAAGACTGAAAGCTTAACAAGGTTAAATAAATACAAAGCCTATCTAATCAATATAATTGTCCCTTTATACACCTGGTCCTTTCCATTTGCTCCCGGTATTTTCACCAGGTACACATAGGTTCCGGGGGCGGCTTCCTCTCCTTTATTTGTTCCATCCCAACCATACCGCGGATCATTGGGTGAAATATTACCGGTTTCGAAAACCTTTTGTCCCCAGCGGTCGAACACCGCAAATTCTTTTACGGTACTTACACCTGTCGCGGCGAGAATGTAAAAGATATCATTGAGTCCATCCCGGTTGGGCGAAAAAGCGGAAGGGATATTAATCAATCCCCCGGTGAATGTTTTTACGACTGCATAAGCGGTATCGGTGCAGGCGTATTCATTGTGGGCTATCAATACATACTGCTTCGTGTAGCCGGGTGTTACCACAGGATTCAAACAATTTGTACAGGACAGGAACGGATCCTGCTTCCACAACCAGGCTGATAACACACCGCCTGTAACTGAAGAGTTTAGTTGTACCGTTCCCAGCCTGGCAATACTGGTATCGGCGGGCTGAATACTTATGTTGAAAGGGATGACATCTGCATTAGCGACATTGTTGTTGTAATTCGTTTCGTCGTATTGCTTTACTGGCACCGTACCGTAATTTGCTCCCTTGTCATTTACCATGGCGAATAACTTACCTGTAGCGGGGGTAGCAATGATATGCTGGTAGGTATAACAATTACCCGGCTGTATCCTCCTTGTATAAAACACCGGTGAAAGCAAATTTGCTCCGCTACCCGGAACAGCATCATAAAAAGAAACCGGGATATTTGCATATACACTATCGTAATTATTATTCATACAAATGGTAAACTTCACCAGCGTGGTACTATTAGAGTAGCAGTTTGTTTCAATAATACGGATGGTCATATCCGGTGGAAAAATATTAATCACGGAGGTTCCTTTTATCAGGCAGCCGTATTTATTTTCAGTTTGCATAATAACCTTTGTACTGTCAAATACCTGCACTACCGGGCTGGCGCATTGATTGCAACTAAGCGTGTATCCATAACCGGCAAACCATTGAGTGGAGGATGGATTGTAAATAGTGGTATTGATCTTTACCGGAAATGAGCTGGTTCTGAATACGGTGGTATCCATTGGCTGCAACTGAACTATTTCCGGTGTATAGGAATAACCGGCGCCGTTATTTGTATAGTCTTTCTCCGGTAAATGAATATTGTTGGGGAGTTGCACCGGCACTACTTTTCCGCTATCATTTACAACCGCATAAACGCTACCTGATGGAATGCCCTTGACAAATCCGCTGTAGGTAAATTGTTTTGCGATAGCAGTATCCTGCACTGAATAGACCGGCGGCAATAAATGAGTAGTGGCTAAAGCAGGGTCTCCATCGTAAAAAGCAACCGTGATTCCCTTTGGAATAACGCCCCGCTTAAAACTATTGTAGAGCGTAAAATTTATGTACAGCTTATCCCCTGCCGCACACTGCATATCATTGATAGCAACGGTGTAGTCGTTGGCAGGTGGCACTTTTATATCAACGAACGCAGAGTCCCTGCAACCAAACCTGTTAACAGCAATCACCATTTTTATCCTGTTGGAATCAGCAACAAGGTCTGTATTTTGGCAAACTGTGCAGCTCAATAATTTCGGACTGCTCCAGGTATAGGATGCCACTGTTCCGGGTGAAGCTGCAGCAGTCAATTGCAATGTATCACCAGGTTCCAATGTAGCTGTCAATGGTGCCGCAGTTACTTTAAATTTTACATAATCGAATGAATGGATATTGTTACTATAGTCCTTTTCCAGTTTTGGTGTATTGGGCAACACCAATGGATGAACAGTGCCACTATCGTTTACCACCGCATATAATTTCCCCGTTCCCATTGCCTTTATAAGACGACTGTAAGTAAATTGTTTTGCATTCACATTTGCAGGAACACTAAATGTAGCGGGTAAAATATTGGAGGCAGGTGATAACGGATTGCCATCATAAAAACTAACTACCAGTCCTTTGGGAATGGTGCCTCGTTTAAAACCATTCCGTATGGTAAAATTCACATACAGGCTATCGGCACCGGCACATTCCACCTGGTTTAGCTCAATGGTAAAGTCATCTGCCGGAGGTACTTTAATATTAGTGTAGGCTGTATCTACACAACCAAACTGGCTGGTCGCAATCATTCTTTTAACCCTGTCAGAATCGGCTACCAGGTAAGGATTACCGCAGGTTGTGCAACTTAAATTTAGCGCCGGGCTCCAGGCATAGGATGCTACTCCACCCGGCCCCGCCTGTGCCACCAGTTGCAATGTATCGCCGGGTTCCAGGATGGCTGAAGGCGGCAGCACAGCGGTTCTCCATCGGAAATTGCTGGCCACCATAATATTGTTGGCATAATTATTTTCAATTAAAGAAGTATTAGGCAGCGCCAATGGTTTGGTATTACCTGAGTCGTTAAATACCATGTATAATAAATCGAGGCCGGGCCTTTGTACATCTAAAATATGCGTATATAAAAAACCGCAACAATGGCCCGTAATTGAATCGGGCAGGTAGAAGGTAGTGCCGATTTTATTTGCATTACCCTGCCTTGGGTCTCCATCGTAAAAAGAAATGGGCGTATTGGCCGGAATAGTAGCGTATCCATTGTTACATGCAAAAAGTGTTACCCTCACTTTTGTCTGCTGGTAACAGTTTACGGTGTTCATGTAGGCAACCCCATCCTGCGTAGGATCCGCCACCGGGATGTTAAAAAAATTGGAGGTATCTGTACATTTGCCATTGGTAGCAATCAGTCTTACCGTATAATTAGCAGGTGATGGAAATACATACACCAGGTCTTTATCCGTACTGATCACCTGCTCTGTCATTCCTTTATCATTGCTCATCATCCATTTCCAGGAACTAGCGTTCTCTGAGGTATTGGTAAAAATCAACGCATCTGGATAAACCGGAATTTTTGAAGCAATGGTTCTTTTATCGGTATAAAACCGGGCAACTACGCCACAGTTTACAATCACGTAATCCGTATAGCTTGCGAAACAGGGTAAGCCATTGTATGCTTTTAACGTGACCTTGTACTTCCCGACAGTGTTAAATGTATAACCAAAATCAATATTGGTTGACACTACCATATCATTTACCAGCCATTGATAACTGGCAGCGCCGGTAGACGTATTTGTAAAGCTGATTGAATCTCCCGGCAGGGGGTAAGCATTATTGCGGGTGAATGCCGTCACTATATTTTGGTCGCAGGGATTATCACATTCATTTTGCAGTAAGCCGCTTCTTTGGGTGTTGATAACGGCTGTCATTCTATCTGCCTGCCCTTGTGTAAATTCATTGTGACATGCATCATTTCCATAGTCCATAAAATTACTGATCTGGTCAGGCACATCTACATTAAAAAAACCATTGGAATAATTTGATAAAGTATCCGTCCCGCAGGAATTCTCAGGACTGGAACAGGAAAAAGAATTACCCATTGACCGGTCTGGTGGCGTATCGCACACCCTGTCACCATCCGTGGCACAATTATTATTGAAACAATTTCTTCCTTCAAAAGTATGGTACAAACCAAGGTAGTGGCCCATTTCATGCGTTAGCATATTACCAAATGCCGTTACCACTATACCGTCCAGTGTACCGCCACCGGGTGGCATGGTAGCGTAGCCGCCCACTTTAGTTCGTGTCCATTTACCACATATAAACTCAGCAAAGCCTTCCATGTCCATGCTGGAAACGTACCAGATATTGATATACCTGGCCGGGTCCCATTGCACCAGGTTTTTCAGTTTCGCATCTTCTGTCACGGGGTTTAAATGGGTAGAAAAATAAGATTTGGTACGGGTAATGCCGGTTGTACTTCCTCCATCCGGATCTTTTTTAGAAAGGCAAAACCTGATTTTTGTATCGGCACCATTGCCGGCGGCATAAGCCCCCCTTTTTGCAAATGCGTCGTTCAGGTCTTTTAATGCGTTTAATAGTACCCAGTCAGGCACGGCAGAAGGATCCTGGCTGATAATATGAAACACCACCGGTACCACTAACGTATCATTATTTAAACCACGTTGTTGATAGTTCATAATCTGCCGGTTCATCTGTTCTTCGCGGGCTATAAAAGGTGCATCATGGCGAAGGCTGTTGAGTGAAATATCCAACCCGCACACGCCTGATCCGTCATTAGGAACTGTGTTGGCCGGGGGAGTATAAGGCATGAGTATTTTACCTTTTTGAGCAAAGGACTGAAAGGAAAGAAGAACTGCCATTATTAGCTGGCAATAAAATTTACTTAATCTCAACATACTGCTACCTGGTTATTGATTGCCGGCTCAGGATGGCCTTTATTGGTTCTAAATACTGACGCTCAGTTAAACGATGCTACTAATATACTTATTTTATACATGTGTGGCAGATTCCATACATATTCCAATTTGCCATTTTAAAAGGCCCAGGGGCAATGTAATTAAGTTAAGGAATTCAATTGCCACGTCCCTTTAGGACTTGGATGGAATCAGCTAAAGAGAGGGGGCATTAGCCCAAACCATGATTTGGCTAATGCCGGCAAATAAATAAAAATCTCTATCCCCCGTCCGCCATCGGGCGTAGCCGGGCAAATGATTGATAGCCCTTACTGAAACTGGCCGATGGGCAGCGAACCTTAGCGAAAAACACTGTAATGAATTGCAATTTACGAACAGGCAGGCAATCGTTTTTCTGATCAGTTAACATGCACCCAAATTCAGGTAACGGATTCAATGATTTCACTTTGTTCTTTACGAAATAAAAATAACAGAAGATGCATTAATTCAAAAATGCAGGAAGCACCTGCGTTTTTTTAAATTGAATTAATGATGCAGCATGTATTTGATTAGGATAGGCAATGAGTAAAACAGTGACCTTGCTCAAACATCAGTAGAAACGAATTGCATTAGTGCTTTGACCTTTGGCTTTTATTTTCCACATCATTTACAAACCATCCAGCCGGTTAACCAGGTTTCTCCGGATTCCATTCAGTACTACTATCAGCAGGATATAGGCCAGTACCGCAAACAAGGTGCTTTCTGCTCGCCATGTAATGATGCTACAGACAATTAATAACAAGGCGAAAAGTAACAGATGTTGTGTTTTCATGTCGGTTTAATTTTATAACACATTGCCTGGTTTGCTAACTGAAATATTTATATAAATTGATAAAATTCACAATGCCCCAACAGGCCCGATCGCTAACCGTCAGCCGCAGCCTGAAAAGATATTTATTTCAATTACCGAATAACCAGGAATATTGAATTTTATACGAGGGAGGATTTTCAATTAGGGGATCATCCATTTTTATAGTCGTATGCAAATTTGAAACCGGAAACAATAAGCCGGGAAAATTTCAACAACTAACCATTCACCAAAAGCTGGTGCAGTGTTAATCATAAATTGACGTACTTTTTATTTTATAACACGAATTATTAAAAGCGAATTTCACGAATAAATACAATGCCAATTAACAATTCGTGCAATTCATTTGAGTAATTTTATACATAACATAACGCCATGTGATATTATCTGCTAATTTTTTGTATCGCGTCCCTACGGGACTTAATCAAAATAACACACTTCTTGTTCTACCAATATTCCGTCCCTATGGGACTTTTAAAACTCATTCCAATCAACTAACCTTTACGCAAGAACTGTTTTCACCTTACCAACCGAAAATTCAAAAAGATGTAGAAGAATTAGATAAACGTTACACAGGAAAACCGGCAACATTAAAATTTCTAATTATAAAAAGCGCAATTGCAATTGCTTCACTTATTTTTGTTGAGGCTCATCTAAATAGAAAGCTAACAGAACAGCCGGTTATTGATCACATCCACAAACCAATTGTATTGAAACTACCTGATAGCGGAATTAAAACTACCCGGCCCTGCAACTGGCAGCAGTGGGTATTTAATAGCAACCTGCCGGTAGAAAACAGGAAGGTTACCCTTCTTTGCGTTTACATCAATGGCTTTAGCAGTAACAGGAAATTCCCCTTTAATTAACCCGCAAAAAAATAAAAGAAAAAGATGAGTAACAACCAGCACTCAGAAAAAGGAATGGGCTTTATTATTGGCGCATCATCCGTTGGAACATTGATCGAATGGTATGACTTCTACATATTCGGTATGTTGGCCACGATTATTTCCAAACAGTTCTTCCCGGAAGATTCCGGAACATCCGCTTTATTGAGCACACTGGCGATTTTCGCAGCCGGCTTTATTGTACGCCCGTTTGGCGCATTGGTATTTGGAAGGCTGGGCGATTTAATTGGCCGCAAATACACTTTCCTGCTTACGCTGATACTGATGGGGGGCTCTACATTTGCCATCGGGCTGGTACCTGGTTTTAAAACCATTGGATGGGCGGCTCCCATTATTGTATTGATGCTTCGTTTGGTACAGGGGCTTGCGTTGGGCGGCGAATACGGAGGTGCTGCAACCTATGTGGCGGAACATGCCCCGGCACACCGGCGTGGTTACTGGACAAGCTGGATACAAACCACTGCCACACTGGGATTGTTCCTGGCGCTGGGTATTATTATTTTGATCCGCGAAGGACAGGGGGTGGAAAAGTTTTCATCTGAATGGGGTGGCTGGCGATATCCTTTCTGGATATCCCTGCTGCTGGTCATTATTTCCATCATCATCCGTATGAAGATGACGGAGTCGCCTATGTTTGCTAAAGTAAAGGCAGAAGGGAAAACATCGGTCAATCCACTAAAAGAAAGTTTTGGGCACCGGGCGAATTTTAAAATGGTGTTGCTGGCATTGTTTGGCGCCGTAATGGGCCAGGGAGTAATCTGGTATACCGGCCAGTTTTATGCGCAGTCATTCATCGAAAATATTTGCCGGGTCAATTTTATTGAATCAAGAAATATCCTGCTGGTAGCCATTTTATTTGCCACTCCCTTCTTTGTTGTATTTGGTGCATTGAGTGATAAAATTGGAAGAAAATGGATAATGCTGATCGGGATGCTCTTAGGTATTTTCGCCTACCGGCCAATCTATAAAAGCTTTCTTGAATGGACCGATCCTGCCGCCAAAAGAGACCTGGTAGACGCTTCCAAAACAACGGTATCAACCGCTACTGGTAGTATTGATGCTTTGAATAAAAAGAGGATGCTGGTGACCACCATTTATGATACCGTTTATACCGACGGTGCAAAATACACCAGTACCAAGGTGGACACGATACATTTTTCTACCGACTATACCGGGGCCACTGCCTTCATTGGATATGTGTTGCCGGCGAAAGATAATACCAGTTTATTGGATACCGTAATTGTAAAAGCCAAAGGAAGGGAAGGCAGCCAGTTGGCCGCCGGAATTACTTACGCAGTAGCCGATCATAAATCTTTAAAACAGGGCGTAGTGATTGACAAATCGCTTGATAAAGGCACTTACTGGAAGATCATTATGTTGCTGTTTGTACAGGTAATTTTTGTAACCATGGTGTATGGACCGATGGCTGCATTCCTGGTTGAATTATTTCCTACCAAGATACGGTATACCTCTATGTCGCTGCCGTACCATATCGGCAATGGCGTATTTGGGGGATTGGTTCCTTTCCTGGGTACCCTGATTGTGGAGTTTACCAAAACGGCTGAAAACCCGGCCGGTGATCCATTGGCAGGTTTATGGTACCCGATAGGTATTGCGGCGCTGAGTTTTATTATTGGCGCTATTTACCTGCATAATAAAATCGACAACGACGTAATGGACTAAATTAAAATAACTGATAAAATTCAACAACATGAATCAAATAAAAAAAATGCTGGGTATAGTATGGATGCTCCTGGCCCCGGTGATAGTAATTTTTTTAGCATGGCAGGCTTTTGAAAAGATCAGCCAGGCGAGTGCTTTAACCAGGTCAAATGTAATGCTGCAATGGGTTATCATACTCATCATCTTTATTCCCATCTGCATCGGGTTATTCATTTTTGGGTATTACTCTTTTAAAGGATATTATGATCACCTGCCGGAAAGCAGTGCGGAGATTACAGATTATTGATTAGAATATTTCACGCAAAGACGCATAAGGTAAAAAGACGAAAGCGAAATAATTGATTCTTTAAAGTAAATGGTACAAATTTAATTTTTCCATACTCTGGCATGAAAGAAGCTTTGCTATAATAAAGTTGGCTACAATGCAGTTAAACAGTTCCTAAATTTATAGACAAGACTTAAATCACGAACTTTCATGCTGATAATGACACAGCCATGAAACTATCAAAATATCACCTAAAAGCCGAAAGCCGATTCACAAGGTTTGAATTTATTAGTGAAGGAACTAAAGGTGCGATCCGCAAACTAATAGAATTCCAGACTACTACAGACCCCGGAGTATTTAATCTTGCATTTGGTGACAAAGACCCATTGACCGGCGATATCAATGATTTAGCCGTAACGAATAATGGCGATACAGATAAAGTATTGGCGACTGTTGTTGCTGCACTGTATGTCTTTTTTGACAATTATCCTGCAACCTATGTTTATGCCACAGGAAGTACCAAAGCAAGGACAAGATTGCATAGAATGGGTATAACCAAATTTTATGAAGAAATGCAGAAGGATTTTTACCTTTACGGACAAGAAGGAGACAATTATCCGGAATTTGAATTAGGCAAAGACTATGAAGGTTTCTTAGCACAACGAAAATTTTAACTAAATTGCAGATATGAAAACAATTGATGAGCTGAACAAACGTAAAGTGCCAATTGTGGCTATTGACCCTTCACTTGACAAATACAGGGATAAAATCATGTTTCCCGAAAAACTGGAAAAAGCAAACAAAATGCTCAAAACTGCTAAACTACCACCGAATAAACACCGCAGCAAATAATACATTAGTAAATAGCCAGACATTGAAGCAATAGGAATTAACAGAGCTCAATATCATTTGTTTGAGGTAGCATCTTTCTTGCGATAATTTCGTCTTATTTAATATTTTCTTTGTTTCAAGCATTCACTTGGCAAACCAATAATGAATTACCCTTACTTCGCCGATGCAAAACTCTGTACGAAATGTTTAAAATTCAATCCCATACTCCAAAAGAAGCAAAATGAAAACGTGTACATCTTCTTTAATAATTTTACTCTTATTAATTTGTCTGTTACCGAATTGTACCAAAGTAGTAAAACAGGAAATCATAAAACCACGTCTTTACATTACCTTAAAAGATGACCTTGGCAAAAGTATCTCCGGGGCAACCGTCAGATTGTATAAAAACACTCCTGATTCCAGTCTAATTAAAATATCCGATTCAACGGGAGTAGTTTTATTTTCTGATTTGGACGTTGCCACATACCACTGGGTTGCTGAAAAAGGATGCTTGTCAAACAGAACAAGCCAGACAACGCTCAATCGTAATTTAGTGCCTGATGCCATCCTATATGGTTATTCAGTAATGGCTGAAACAGGCGTCCTGAAAATCATCAATAATTCTCCGGAACCTTACAAAGTTTCAGACTCGCTTTTTAATATCACCGTAAAAAAGGACAGTCCTTACATAACATATCGGAGAACCCGCTCTTATTTAATTCGTAGCGAAAAAGTCAGCACTCCCGGAATTGGTAAAGACACATTGATAAACATCAGATGTAGGGACACCAGCTTTCTACACCTGCCCTATTGATTAAAGAAAATACAATCCTTACTTAAAACGGTTTTGAAAAAGTTTGGCAGAATATTATAACAATCATTGATCAAACAAGAACACCCAATAACATGCTATTGGGTGTTCTTGTTTAAATCATCTTTGAAGTGTTTAATATTTCCATTTCTTCATCACTGCCAAATCCTCCCTTGCACAATCGATTGGCGCCATGCCCTGGTAAGATTCCTGCTCTATGATAAAATGAATGGTGCCGCCTGATTTTTTACCCAGATCAATCACTTCTTTTACCGGTATAATGCCTTTGCCCAATATAGTGCTCTCGTATTTTCCACCCATTTCACCTTCCGCGGATGTTTTTATTTCATCCTTTACATGCATCAGTTCAAAACGGTTTGGGTACTGTTTAATAATATCAATGGCAATACCACCTGCATGATACATATTACCAATATCCAACTGCTGCGCCACCAGGCCCGGATCGGTGTTCTGCAAAATGATGTCAAATAATTTTACGCCGTTCAGCTTTTCGCTAAACTCAAAATCATGATTGTGGTAGCCGAATTTCATTCCTGATTTTTTACACAATTCCCCGCTTTTGTTAAACATTTCCATAAAGCGTTTTAAGTCCGCATCATCCCGTCTTGACTTTGCATCCATTGATGGACTGATAACATATTGCTGCCCAACCACCGCTGCATCTTCTACAGTATATTTCCATGCATCGGTAAAATCGTTGGTGGCGGTATCCCAATGATTTTTACTCATTACCGTATGGCCGCTCAACATTTTCAGCCCCAGGCCATCCAGTACTTTTTTAAATTCAACTGCAGGGTAACCATAAAATTTACGGTCCACATAGTTTGCATGCTCCACATACCGGTAACCCATAGCCGCAATTAATTTCATTGTACCCAGCGGATCCTTTTTCATATCATCCCTTACCGAATAAAGCTGGATACCAAGAATGGTTGAAGGCTTAGGCGCCGCAAATATCTGATCGGAAAACAATGCTGCTCCTGCAAGTGCAAGTGAACCGGATTTTAAAAATGCTCTTCTTGAATTGTTCATAATGACTGTTTATTGATGGTGATTTAAAATATGATGATAAAAGAAATCCGTTATTCAATTACAAACCAGGTATAGCTTTCCGGTTCAATCGTACAATTCAATTCCACCTGGTAATTCCGGTTCAGCGCATATTGCTTTTTTGCAATCCCCTTTTCGGCTAACGTTGCAACAGATGAAAGTCCGGTGTAATATAAGGGAACAGTAATCGTTCTGTTTATTTTTTCTTTTAATGGATTATAAAGCATCAAAAAGCCTTTCACTTTTAATTGTGGATTTACATGCAATATTCCATCCCAGTCCCTTCCGTCGGCCCTTCTCAAATGTATGATATCTGAATTAAGAATATCGCGGTATTTTTTATACCATCCAACTACCTCTTTTACTGTTTGCTTTGTTGCATCCGTATCAAACAATCTTGGGCCACGGTAACAAGCCTGTACGCCTGCTCCATAATATTGCACCATCAACTGCTTATAATCATCCAGGTGATCATTCAATGGTTCCAGCACTGCATCTTCTCCACCACCCTGGTATTTGGTTAACGGTACAAATCCCCAACTCATGGAAGGCGTTTTTTCCCAGGTGCCATCATAAATATTTTGACGGTTTAAAATTTTTTGTTGCTGCCGCGATAAAGAAAAATTTACTTCCCTGTACCCAATAGCAATCTTATGGGTACCATCTAAAAAATACCAGTCCGGCGCATTGATATACACTCCCCGTTCATTGAGCCAATGGTATAATTCTTTTTGAATCTCCATCTGCCGCCACTGGCTGTCATCATAATTTTTATGACCGGGATGTGTAGTAGAAGCACATACATCACCCGGGTAAGGACCATCGTTTTCCCAGATATTAAAACCGGTTTGTGTAAAGAAGTATTTTATTTTATGGCGGTAAGCCAACCCCCATTTGCTTCCAAAGCATGGTGCATTGCCAAAAAAAGCACCGCCGGGCTTTTGCGTTTTTATATCAATCACATCATCCTCGTCGCTGATGCGCCTGCTGCTGAATAAGGAGTATCCTCCAATCTGAATATTTTTGCCATGAGCATATTTTGCCAACGATTTCCACCTGTCAATATTTGATGAACTGCTATCCTCCATATCCAGATGGCTTCCAAAACTAAGTATCAGCGCTTCGTACCCGGTAGCGGCACATTGATCAATCGCCGCTTTTACTTCTTCGTCATTCTTACTTACCAGGTGCATAAAAATTGGATTCTCAGTTGTCCATGGTGCAACGGTGCTATACATTTTCCGGATAGCCAATCCCCTTCTTTCCCTGTCGTAGCTATCCATCAACAATTCGTGGGTACGAACGGAGCGAAATGTATGCCCGGCCTGCAATTCAACAGCGATCAGTTTTTCGGGATAAATTTCCAGCAGGCAGGGTGTTTGGTAATTATAATTCACCTGCGATGTATAGGACGAATCCGTTTTCCAGTGCGTTGTCTGGTCGCTGATATCATAGCGCATGGCATTGTTAAAAGCGTAATTGGTTTCTACATAAATCCCATGCTGCTTTTTCATTTCTTCGGGGCTTCCCACTACCGCACTCTCCTCCTCAACAAGGCCCAACACTTCATTTACCACCCGGTTTATTTTTATTGTTGCGCTCCCCTTGTTTTCGATTGATACCCATTTTACAATCAGCGGAATGCCGTCATACAATTCGTAATGCACCGTTACCAGGATATCCTTTATCGAAGGAACAGCAGATTGATAGATGAACGAAATTATTTTACCGGTTGGCTGATTTTTATTCATGGCCCACCCGGATGGTTTCCATTTAATAAAGGGTTGAAAGGCACCTGTTTCAAAGCGCATCAATTGAAAATCATTTGCACCGGCGGTAAATTGATCCAGCCATTCGGGTAACAGGTAGGCCTTTTCTTTTTGGCCATTTAATCCACCTACATTGTAAGCAACACCATTGATAGAAACGATGGCTTCCGGTTTTACAGCCCGCAATAACTGCTGACCGTTACTCATGTTTTTATAATCAATACAGGCAACATTGGGACTAATCCTGAAGGTTCTTTTAACAAGCCCGTTATATAAAATAATGTCTTTGCCATCAGTGCCGGAATAGATATTCGCTTTTTGTGCAAATGATTTTACAAGCCAGTCGTTTGCAGTTAGCTTATCCCGGAGAGAAGTAAATACGGGCAGATGTCTGACCTGTTGGGCTATCGAAGCAATGCAGGAAAAGCAAAAGAAAAATAAAGGAAAGGTTTTTAAGAATGGCTTTCTTTTCATTATAGTTTTATTAAGCAATACAATTGAATGCATGCAACCGGAAGGAATGAATCACTTCCTTGTGTGCTGCCCCGAAAGTTACAGATTCATTTTTGATTATACTGCTAACAGCATAAAAATGTGCGATGCTATTTTGTGTAAAATGTGTATTCCTGCCTTGATCGGTTTTTATGCATGCTGTGCAGGACCGGTTCAATAACCAAAAGTCTATAGCCTTGTAGGCAGTGGCAGTGGCCAAATGGTGAATGGTGAATGGTGAATCAATGCCATTTGGTTATGGATTTCAGTTGCCACGTCCGCCGCGGCGGACGTGGCAAAAAAATAGTTGAAAATAAATACGGCTTTAGCCGAAATCGATATTTGGCTAAAGCCGATAAGAGAACTATTTAACTTCAAGACCTAAAGGAGCGGTGCAATTCAAATAACTGGCATAACTAAAAGACATTGGCCCGTGGCCTGTATCCACATGCCACCGGTTCCTGCGTTCGGATATCTTTTCTGAAATTTTTGCCCTCCTGGCTATTTTCATCTTCGTTTCCAGGGGCAAATATTATTGACGGCGTAATTGCATATCCCTCATACTTTGCAAATGCAAAACATCACTACCTACACTTTCAGCAAATAACGTAACTGCGGGTATGGCTTTTATACAAATCATTTTGAGGGCAGGCACGAGATGTTTTTGATACCCTTTTCTCCCCCGGTGCACCCCTCGCTGCAAACGCCAACAGAGAGGATACACCAGGGGAGAAAAGATACTATCAATAATTATAAACCGTTTTTAGAGTATAGGCATACTGTCCGTTGAGGGAATTTGAGTATTTCCTTATAAGTTCTGTTGGATACCCATCCGCATCGTATTTATATTCAAAATCATAAGCAACGAAGGTTGGATCGGCCAATGAAAAAGTTTTGACCTGTGAGTTAACATTGTGCCTGGAGTAATTGGAAAAGTAAATATCAGGAAGGTTTAAATGGACGTATGGGTTGATGTTAAAGTCATAGTGGTATAGGCCCATCGTACTGCTATGGTTTGACGTAACTGCTGCATCTTCCACCATGTTACCGCCTTTAAACTGCATATTGTAATTCATGGTGTAATACCGGTCACTATAGCGATAAAGGATGCTGATACCATGCAGTCCACTAATACCTGTTCCACCGTTAAATGAAGTATACTGAACATCACCTGTTGTTTGTACCCCGTTTTCGTTATGAGCAAATGATACAATTTTGCCCCCCTGGTTATAGATAAATGATGAAATTGATTTGATTGTATTCTGATCATTCATTTTAGTGATCTTACTTATTTTTCCATTACTGTACTCAAGGTTTTCCGTTGCAGCAAGTGAGGTAGTATTATCGCTGTTTTTAACAAAGTGCTGTATCCTGGATAATTTGCCCGATCCATCATATTCAAAAGCAACTTTGGTTTGGGGCTTAAATACGCCCCCCTCTAATTTAAAGTTCAGCTCTGCCTGCAATTTTTTTGCAGCCCTGGCACCTCCCAATGAGTAAACCGTACCTTCCTGTATATCATTTTTACTGAGTGTGAGTTCATCAGTTGTACCCCATTTTTGCACTTTCAGTTGATAGGTTGCCATATCCTTTGACAGGGTTAGTTCAGTCTTGCCAGCTGCAAGCGTACTGTTCTTTATTGTCTTCACACCATGGGCATCCCAGCTTGTTAAGGTAAACGATACCGGCACGCTATCATAAACAACATCCCCGATTTTTATCAGCGGCTGCACCCACACTTTTACGAACCGTGAGCCGGGATCAACCTGCCCGTTGGTAAACGTGCCTTCAGGATATCCGTATTGCTGCGGCTGATCGGTGGGTAGGATTTGCAGTACTTCCAGGTTAATCCGGCTGATGGCTGGCTTCGGAACCGTAAAAGCGATGTGCAATGGCTGCTGCACCTGCGAAGCTTTCGGAGAGTTGGCTACAGGAGTG
>JANPIJ010000022.1:0-66584 GCA_031424955.1 Ferruginibacter sp.
TACTATTTATAATTACAAAGTTTTGGCAACAAACGACTTGTTGAACTCAGATGATTTTCAAGCTTTTCTGGCCGTTCAAAAGGCACTGGAGGATGGAGCGCATTTAGCCAATTGTTCATGGGGCGTCGGCCCGGCAGGCGATGGTACCAGCAGGGAAGCAAGGGCATGCAATACTGCATGGGAACTTGGTCTTACAATCATTAAAAGTGCTGGAAACAAAGGCCCCGGACCGGGTAGTTTAACTATACCCGCAGATGCAGATGGCGTCATAGTAGTAGGTGCAACCGGGAAAAACGGAAAGAAAGTAGAAGGATATAGCAGTCGTGGGCCCTTGGCTTCCGGGAAAAATCGCCCCCATTTACTGGCGCCAGGGGGAAGCCAATCCAATGGCATCATTAGTTGTTTAACAGGAGGAGGATTTGGCGATATTGGGAGGGGAACAAGTTTTGCTGCACCGCATGTAACAGGTTTACTCGCATTAATTTTGGAAGGAAACCCTTCTCTTTCACCTGAGGAACAGCGAAATTTTTTACTTAATCTTTGTACTAAGCTGAATGGATTTGCAGTTGATGACCAGGGTGCCGGGATGATTTCAATGGCATCTTTATTGGAGAGTTAATCTCTCGTTAAGCGGTTGGGAATATCAATGGCGGTCACTTCTTTAAGCTGTGCTAATTCTTCAATGCATTTGGAACTAACCATGGCATTTACAGTTTGGTTGATCCATGCGGCATCTACAATATTTCCACCCTGGTTTGTAATTTTTTTTGCTATCGGTTCCAATTCGCTATTGAAAGCCTGTTTGAGGTTTGCTATTTTTTGGCCACGGCTGAGATTTTCAGAAACTGTAGCTTGCTTAATTGGAGCAAGTTCTATCACAACTTCAATATCCTCTTCAGGGTTTGACTTTTGCATAAAGTCTTTTAGGTTGGCGGTTATTTTATTTGAATCCATAATAAAAATTATAAACTAAAATTACATTTTTTAGTCGGCCCGGACAAGTTAGTTTAACAAATTTTACTCATTAGAAAAGTGTTCGCTTTCCGGGTGCGGGCACAAAAAGGTCTCCTAATCACACCATAAATATTTACCCAGAAAACTAAAGGTTGCTGGTACAGTTTGTTGGCAGCCTTTTTTTGTGCCCGGCATTTTTTGAGGCAAAAAATGCGTCGGAGCAAAAAGCATCCCAAGCGGAGCAAATTGCTTTCACACCGTGGAAAAAGCAACCGGTACCGCAGCAAATGGTAAAGCGAAGGGCCAATTAATCGAAAAGGGAACTAACAATTTCTACAAGCAAACTAAACCCGCTATTTCGCTTTTCTGAAACCCTCCCCCCAACAATAACCCCCACGCATGTTTGCATTTCTCACAATTAGATATTAAGTTAGTACCCAAATTCATTCCTGCGAATGCCCCCGCACACCTCCCCGCAAATCTTGTCAGTCATTTTGCAGTTGAACTGTAAGGAATAGCAAATAACAAAGATGCTGTTACATACAACCGGTTAGCCGAAAACGGGTATCAGAGTAGGCAATAAATTAAATACGATGAGCGGATTTCCAATCTTAGACCTGGTGGTGGGTATGATCTTTATTTTTTTTCTGCTGAGCATCATCAGCAGTTCGGCGATCGAGCTCATTATGACCGGCATGAAGGCGAGGGCGGTTCTGCTGGAAGAATGGCTGTCGAAAATATTTGATAAAACCATCACCCAGCCGGATGGCACCAGGATCAGTTTGGGACAGTCCATTATGGATCATTGTTCCGTGACCGCACTATCCGCTGAAGGTAAATCTACTTCTTACATTGATGCCAAAAATTTTACCTCTGCACTGCTTGAAAAAATAACTTTCGATCCGGCTAATCCAAAAAGCATTGCAAAAAATATAGATGAATTTATAAAGGCCATAGAGAATACATCGGTGCTTTCTACCGAATTTCAGCGGGTGTTGCTGATTTACGCCAATGAAGCGAAAGATACCTACCAGGCGCTCACTGATAAAACGCTCAGTGAAATTGATTTATTCAGGGGAAAAGTGGAAAACTGGTACGACTCTTCTATGGAACGAATTACCGGGGCATTAAAAAAACGGTACTCCAGGCCAACCACTTTCGTTGTTGCCGTGATTGTTACGTTGGTTTTAAATGCGGATAGTATTGCCATCGCCAAATATTTGTACAGCAACCCGGAGGCCCGCGCTAAAATAGCCATGCAGGGGTATAATGCAACCAGTGATACGGTGGTAATCAGGCAGGTTCAGCAATTGCGTTCTATTTCGGCAGACACGGCTTCGAAAGATACTATGAGCCTGCAGCAATTTAAGAATACCATCACCCAAAAGCTGGCAGAAATCAATAAAGTAAAGCAGGGTTTGACGGATGTAATGCCGCTAACCTGGAAAGCCGGCGAGTTGAAGGGTGCGAATGGCCATTATTCGCCCAGGTTGATTTTTTCTAAAATCACCGGGCTGCTGGCAACGATACTGGCCATTATGATGGGCGCTCCATTTTGGTTTGATATGCTCAATAAAATATCGAACCTGCGGGGCACGGGCGCCAAGCCGGTGGTATCATCCGGCGAGGAGGAAAGGAGGAGAAAATAATAAAGGGATTTCATCAACCTGTTAAAATAGTAAACACCGGTTAGCCGAAAACGGGAATCAGAGTAGGCAATTAAAAAATTTAATACCATGGCATCTACAACTACAGTTACCACAGGTGGTAAAAAATGTAAACCCTTCCTTTTACGCGTGATGGTTTTTAGCCCGGAATCAGGCTACAAATTTACCATCGAAATTCAAAAAGCATGTAATTCTCAAAATGAACCGGTCTGGAAGCTGCTTTTTGACCTGTTTAAGAAAATTAATAACGAATTTGTTGAAATTATCAGCGTACAATTTGTTGCCGGCGATCCGAACGATATTGAAAAAATTGCCGCTATTACAGATGAAGGCATGAAGCGGGCACAGGTTCGTGCTTTCCGGGATGACGTTTACCCAATGGTTAAACCATTTGGTGATGCCGGAAAAGTTCCCACTCCAGAGGAACAAAAGAAAATTGATGCTACGATGAAAAAAGCGCTGAACAGTTGATGTGGCCGCTGGTATTGTCCGCTAACCTGGAACGGGTTTATGGTGATAACAATGCAGTATAATATTAACGTTACATAAACCGGCGAATATGTGGATTAACAAAAATTTCGTACCGCCAGCTTCTTTGATTGCGGGGCTATCTCTACACCCTTTGCTTATGCTGCTGCCGGTAAAAATGGGATACCTTCGGCTGAAAAAGCGACCGGGTTTTTTCAGGGTCTGTGACAGGGCTTGGATGGTAATGGTATTATTACCTGTGTTGGTTTTGTTCAATAAAAAGGCAGATGGCCAGGCAAAGGTTGGCTGCAACGAAATTACTGTTGACATGGGCTATACGATTCGGTCGGTAACCATTAAGGGCCGGTGGGTTCCAGCGGCATTACAAAGAAATATTGAAGCAATGGTAGGTGTAGGGCAGGCTTTTGATCCGGCAAAAGTTGCTACGGCCCAGGAAATGGTGCGTACTGAAATAATCAAAGGTGAAGAATTGTATGTGGTACGGTTGATTGGTTCCACTTCAGTGCTGTTCATTACTTCAGATATTTGTGATGTGTCGGATGAAACCCATCCAAAGCAGGCGGGCATCGTTATAAAACCTTTTTATTTACGGATTGATTTATACAATATCGGTGACAATATATTGCCGGTACCACGTACAGCCAAGCCAACATTTTACACGAAAGTGCCCGGGCTATTATTAGCGGCAGCTCCCCTTTTTGCATTGACCAGCGACCGTCAATACGGCCCTTCAGCAAACCTGCAAACCAATACAGATCTGCTGCACCTGCCCGGTGCCCTGCAATCCGATAAGGACTCCAAAAAGATGAACCTGTTTTTGCAACTGGGTGCCCGTAAATCTATAAGTAATCTTTTCAATGAGTGGGGTGCGGGACTTCAGCTTAACCATCCCGTGTATACAGATACCGGCACTGGCTGGAATATCGGCTTCCGGTACACCAGTGCTATACAACCGCTGGGCAAGAGCGATTACCGGTTTGAACATTTAAAGTTTCTTGCCGGCATCAGCGGTAACGGACGTTCTGTGTTTTTAAATAAATATGCATTGGGTGGCGCTGTTAGTTTTATGCAAAATCGGTTTGATGTGGCACCCAATGCCCGGTCAACCAACCGGGAGAACCGGTACCAGTTTCATGCCTTGGGTGATGGCCATGCCGGGCACGGTTTTAACCGGATGGGTATCTGGTTTAACGCAGGTGTTCCTCATAGTAATTCGGGCCTGAAATCTTATCAGCAATTAGCCGGAAGATTGGGCTATTCCGTTACCCTGGGTCAAACACATAACAATGTAGACCTGGAAATAAACGGTGGACTGGGATATACCTGGGGTACCGCACCTGCCTACAACCAGTTTTACGTCGGTAACGAACGCTCCGGTTTTTTATATTCGAACCTTAAATCCGAACAGCTCCAAACTTTTCCGGGTGGCCCGGTAATACGTAGTTTAGGTGAGCAGGAAGGGGGTTTCAATACTTCCTCCGGACTGGTATCAGGTGGCAGTTCTTACTGGCATCTGAACCTGAATTTTTCTGTACCAATTGCCAGGTGGTCTTCTCCCTTAATTCCGGATATTGTGATAGACGAAGAAACCGGGAGCACGGCCAGAAGGAAAATTAAGGGACAGGTAAATTTTGCAAAAAGTTTGATCCAGATAGACCTTGTTGACAACCACGGTTTTTCCGAGGAAGCGGCAGATTCTGCGGCGGAACGTATTATAGCCAAAGACATCCGCCCCGCTATTAACTACCTCGCCGACCGTGCCAATGTGTATAGCATAAAACCAGTATTGTACTTTGACCTGGCACAGTTAAATAAACATGGATTGGAGAACAAATTATGGGGTGCAGCGGGTGCAGGGCTCCAGCTAAACATCGTAAACGCTAAACTGGATTTGGGATACATGCAAACATTATTTCCTTTCTCCGATAAATCGAAAGGAAATTTTTTATTACGGTTTACAGTGCAGGATTTTTATTGATCGGGCACCATTTATTTTATCTGCAATAATATGATTTACCCAAAAAACCCACCCGTTTTTAAAAACGGTGAGGTTTGGCAAGATTATGCCGCAATGGTTGAGGCTGGCGAAGCATGAATTTCAAAACGCGTCCTATGCAGCTTGCTTCATCATTTATTTCCTAACTTAACAGAACTAACCCCAGTTGAGTATTATGGCTTCAAAACGAATTATAGTTTGTTGTGATGGCACGTGGAACAAACCCGGCAGCAAAGACCGGGGCAGCATTGTTAAAACAAATGTTCAAAAATTATACGAAGCCGTTAATAACTATTCTTGTAAGGTGAACCAGGTAAAATATTATGGACAGGGTGTTGGCACCGGCTTTTCCATCCGTGATCAGTTCTTAGGCGGTAGTACGGGTATGGGTATTGACACCAATATCCAGGATGCCTATAAATTTATTATGTGGACCTACCGGCCCGGCGATCAATTGTATTTGTTTGGATTTAGCCGGGGGGCCTACACCATAAGAAGCCTCGCCGGACTTATCCGGAACTGCGGCATTATGAAGCCTGAATTTCTACATCTTGTTAAAGAAGCCTATCATTTATACCGGGACCGCACGCCACTTACCCACCCCGATAGTGATTTAATGAAAGCATTTAAAAGAACCTACGGCATTGATGAAGAAGAAACACAAATAAAATTCATGGGGGTTTGGGATACTGTGGGTGCATTGGGTATTCCGTTGATCTGGCTTCAATGGTTGAATAAAAAGTACGCTTTTCATGATGTAAAACTTGGCAGCCAGGTAAACTATGCGTATCACGCACTGGCAGTAGATGAGCGGAGAAAGGTATTTGCACCCGCCCTGTGGGAAGTAAGTAAAAAGGCAATCAGTGGTCCTAATCCCCAGGTATGCGAACAGGTGTGGTTCCCGGGTGTTCACAGCAACGTTGGCGGCGGCTATGCCAACAGCGGGTTAAGTGATACCACATTTAAATGGATGATTGAGAAAGCGAAAGCTACCGGGCTTGAGTTCGATGAAAACTATTTGGCGTTTTTAAAAGCCGATAGCTGTGGCGAATTAAGAAAATCCACCAATGGCATTTATACAGTGATGCCTAAAAAAGTAAGGGAGATCAATACTGGCTTTGCCATTAGGACTGATCCGGATACCGGTAAAAAATCAAAAGTGGAAGTGATCAGAAATGAAAGTATTCACTACTCCTGCCTTGAGCGCAGGCATAAGGATAAAAATTATAATCCACCCAATATTATCCAGGCTTTATCGGCCCAAACACCTTTCGATCCGTCGAAAGACAAATGGGATCCTTCATGGCTTGACTATATTTAAGTCAATGTGAAATAATGTACGATTGTTCGATTGATCATTGATTCGATATTCAAACATTAAACCGCCTTTTTGCAATGACCATAGCACTGGTATCATCTTTTCCTTTTATGATCTTTTATGATGGACTTTTATTTACATACGGGAAGGATGTTTTAATACCACCGGTTTTATTCAATAGCTAAAATCTCGTTCTCCCTTAAATTGATTTTTCCAATTATATAGCGGAGTACTTGCTTTTGTTACATTTAGGTATTATGTTAGTACCAGAATTCATTCCTGTGAATTATTGATTGGTCGTATTGCTTCCTATAATTTTTTTTAATAAAACGTAACGATTCATTCTTTTAATGGACGCTTTCTAGATTTTTTTGCAGTGTTTAGTTACGAATAATTCACAAATTAAAAAGCAATACTTATGGGCGTAATGATGCAGGCTTTTTACTGGGATTGCCCCAGGCTGGAAGCAAAAGAATTTGAATGGTGGGATTTTTTAAAAGCGAAAATAAAAGGTCTCGGCGATACCGGTTTTACGGCACTGTGGCTGCCACCGGCTTCTAAGGCTGCCAACCTGGGCGGCATGTCAATGGGGTACGATCCCTATGATTATTACGATCTTGGACAGATTGACCAAAAGGGTTCCGTGAAAACATGGTTTGGGTCCAAAACGCAACTGGAACAATTGATTAGTGAAGCTCATCTTCATGGCATGCAGGTATATGCCGACCTTGTGCTGAACCATACCAGCGGAGCGGATGAGGAGGAACTAAACCCGTTTGATGGAAAAAGGAGATGGACAAAATATACTCCCGGCAGTGGAAAATTTGAGCGGGACTGGAAGAGTTATCATCCTTCTTATTTTGAGCGGATGGATGACCAGGAGTTTGAAGGGATGCCCGATCTCTGCCACCGAAATCCGTATGTTTATAGCGAACTGGTGGAATATGCCCGCTGGCTGATTGAAGAAATTGGTTTTGATGGCTTGCGGTACGACTTTGTAAAGGGGTATGGTACCTGGATTATTAACGCCATCCTGGAGCGCTTGTATGAAAAAAAGGGGATTACCGGTTTTTCACCTTTTGGAGTGGGCGAATTCTGGGATTCAGACCAATCTATCAGTCAATGGTTGCAGGAGACGAATTCCTTTACCGATAACCCGGTATCCGCATTTGATTTCCCGTTGCGTAACAGGCTGAAAGAATTGTGCGATACCTACGGTTTTAGCCTGAGAAGGTTAACAGACAGGGGCACCCTGGTTACGAATGGGCTGGCACATTGGGCGGTAACTTTTGTGGAAAACCACGATATAGTTAGAACAGACGGTATTGTAAATGACAAAATGCTTGCCTATGCCTATATACTCACACACGAGGGTTACCCCTGTGTTTTCTGGCAGGATTATTATAACTGGAACCTGGCACAGGAAAATAATACCAGCGGTATTGCAGCGCTCGTAAAAGTGCATGAGCAATTTGCAGGGGGTGCCACGGATATTTTGTACTGCGATGACGAATTGTACATCATGCAGCGCAGGGGGTCAGGCGGGCAGAAGGGGCTTGTATTTGTGTTGAATAATTCAGGAAGCTGGAACGGCCGCCAGGTAAATACCCAATGGGCGGGTACCCGGTTTGTTCCATTGGCATGGCGGGGAAAAGATAATATGGAAACCCCTTCCGAAAAATGGACCAATGGCCAGGGAGTTTCCGATTTTTGGGCACCGCCAAGAGGCTATGTAGTATATGCGCCACGGGGTGTATGATATAGCAGCTGGTAGTGCTGCAGATAAAAAAGTTTAGACCTTTCTAAAAGGTGTAAACTTTTTTATCTGCCCCGGCTTTCGACTCTCGCGGAGCATCTGCTGTGGATAGTGCTGGTGATAAATAATTAGAATCATTTCATTTTGAATAAACCATTCATATCATGGAGCTTCAACTAAGTAAAGATGCCATAAATAAAGCTATCATGGCTTTTGAAGTAAGCTGGTCGCCCGTTTCCGGATTTGACGTATACAACAGGAAGTACCGGAAGCCCATCGTACCTGATCCGGAAAATACCAGCAGCGGCGTTACCATTGGTATTGGATACGATTGCGGCCAGTATTCAGCAAATAAAATCCGGCTCGACTGGCAATCCGTATTGCCATTGCACATGGTAAATGCGCTTACCAGGGTATCGGGACTCAAAAAGCAGCAGGCGGTAAAAAGTCTGCAGTTGGTGGATGACGTTGACGTTCCAATTGAAGCGGCTTTACAGGTATTTTACAATACCACCATTTTTGATTTTGCCAAACAGGCTTCCAAAATTTATCCGGCTCTTTTTAATTTGCATCCCGTGGAGCAGTCTGTAATTGTTGGGCTGGTATATAACCGGGGAGCAGCGCTGAACGGTGACAGGAGAAGGGAAATGAAACAGTTAATTACTGCAATAGAAAATGATGATGATATGGAAATGGCCGACCTCATCAGGTCGATGTGCAGGTTGTGGCCCGACACCTTAGGTTTAAGAAAAAGACGGCAGGCGGAGGCGGCATTGATAGAGTTAGCTGATATTCCGGTTCCGGAAGACGATATTTTGAAACTGGTTGTTTAGAGAATGCGTGCTTACCGGGCTCAGGGTTGTTTAACCAATTCGATACAATTATCACGCAATTCACTTTAGTGTATAAAAAGCCCTGCTCCTTTTTATATTCTATACTTGTAAGCCAATTAGTGGCCAATACGGCCAATTAGTGGCCAATTAATGAACCATTGTATATTTTGAACCACGCCCTTTGAATCCAACTTGCTTCAGGATTCTTTTTTCAACCAGGTTTTGTAACTCCTTTGTTGCAAAGGTTTTACCAATAGCGTTTATTTTTTGATAATCACTGTTGATTATTACACCTTGCTCTTTTACAAAAAGCACCGCCCTTATTTGTCTTTCACTCAAACCCAATTCACTTAAATAGTCCTCATTATAATTATCTTTTCTAAACTCCACAAAAAAACCCGACATATCGTAAAAGTAAACAGGCCCTGGAAGCCCTGCCAATTCGCATTCTCTAATCA
The DNA here is from genome assembly GCA_031424955.1 of Ferruginibacter sp. Classification (GTDB taxonomy): domain Bacteria; phylum Bacteroidota; class Bacteroidia; order Chitinophagales; family Chitinophagaceae; genus Ferruginibacter. The sequence goes on from JANPIJ010000022.1 coordinate 9,472, forward strand.
TTTTTAAAGTTCCCCGTCCCCAAGATTCGATGTAGCCACTTCTGAAAAATGCATTGGCAATATCGGGGTTATATGCTTTGGATGGGTGCCTTGTTAACAGGGTTTCAACTGTCCGGCTTTCAGGTAAATGCCCTTCGCAGGAATACGGGTTTACACAAAATAAAATTTCACATTTTTATGATGTTGGGATTTTAACCCGATACAACCCGTTTTTGTTTAATCAATTTCCCGATACAACCCCCTAAGGTTAACCCAGTTTTTTATATCACAGTTCGTTATGACGAAAGTCACCCGCTATTTGGATATGCATCATATTTTACCATAATGCCTAATTCTAAATTTGTCGCAACTAAAAATCATCACCATTGAGTGCTTTATTTGTATTGATAGGCATCAGCATCCTTGTAGCGGGCAGTTTTCTAACTGCCTTTCTGTGGAGCGTGAAAAACGGTCAGTTTGATGATGATTACACACCTTCCATCCGAATGCTTTTTGATGATGACATCACCCCCAAAGTGATACCTACCCCGAAAGAACAGTCCAAAACAACTAAACAGTAAACTATAAATATTTAATATGCAGGTAGAAAAATTCTATTATGATAACCGGATTGTAAAAAACTTTGCCTATGCCACCATTCTCTGGGGGGTAGTTGGCATGTTGGCAGGATTGTATGTAGCACTCCAGTTAGTTTTTCCTTCTATAAACATTCCTCAGTATGGTACATTTGGTAGGCTTCGCCCCTTGCATACCAATGCGGTGATATTTGCCTTTGTGGGAAACGGCATTTTTATGGGGGTGTATTATTCATTGCAACGCCTGTGTAAAGCACGTATGTTCAGCGATACATTGAGCAAAATCCACTTTTGGGGATGGCAACTGATCATTGTTGCAGCAGCCATTACCTTGCCATTGGGTATTACGGCGAGTAAAGAGTACGCCGAACTCGAATGGCCCATTGATATTGCGATTACCGTTATCTGGGTAGTTTTTGGATGGAACATGTTTGGCACTATTTTAAAAAGAAGGGAAAAGCATTTGTATGTTGCTATCTGGTTTTACATCGCCACTTTTGTTACCGTAGCGGTGTTGCACATTACCAACTCGATGGCAATACCGGTAAGTTTTACAAAAAGCTATTCCATGTATGCGGGTGTACAGGATGCCCTGGTTCAGTGGTGGTACGGCCACAACGCGGTAGCCTTCTTTTTAACCACCCCCTATTTGGGTTTGATGTATTACTTTATGCCCAAAGCGGCTAATCGCCCGGTTTACTCTTACCGGCTTTCCATTATACATTTCTGGTCGTTGATATTTCTTTATATCTGGGCAGGGCCCCATCACCTGTTGTACACTGCATTGCCCAACTGGGCACAATCGCTTGGAGTGGTTTTTTCAGCCATGTTGATTTTCCCGAGCTGGGGTGGTATGATCAATGGTTTATTAACCCTGCGTGGCGCCTGGGATAAAGTAAGGGATGATGTAATCCTGAAATTTATGGTGGTTGCAGTTACGGCTTATGGAATGTCAACATTTGAAGGCCCGTTGCTGTCATTAAAAAGTATCAGCGCCATTGCCCATTACACCGACTGGATTGTAGCGCACGTACACGTAGGTGCATTGGGTTGGAACGGAATGTTAACTTTTGGTATCCTGTATTGGTTAATTCCAAGAATATTCAGCACACCACTGTATTCTAAAAAACTGGCCAACAATCATTTTTGGCTGGGCACCCTCGGTATTGTATTTTATGCAGTTCCGTTGTATTGGGCCGGTTTTACACAAAGCTCAATGTGGAAACAATTTACAGAAGCAGGTCAGTTGAAATATACTTTTTTAGAAACAGTTACTTACCTGAAACCATTTTATGCCATGCGTTCTTTGGGAGGCACCCTGTATTTGATCGGTGCCCTGATAATGGTGTACAATATTTATAAAACAGTGAAAGCCGGTAAACTGGTGGCGGATGAAGCTGCGGAAGCCGCTCCGATGGAAAAAGTCTATACATCGCACAAAGGAGAACATTGGCACAGGTGGATTGAACGTAAGCCAGTGCAATTTATGGTAGCCAGCTTAGTCGTTATTTTAATCGGCGGGGCAATTGAAATTATACCAACGTTTATGGTAAAATCAAATGTACCTACTATCAGTAGTGTAAAGCCCTATACACCACTTGAATTACAAGGCAGGGATATTTATGTAAGAGAGGGTTGCTATACCTGTCACTCACAAATGATCCGACCTTTCCGCAGCGAAACAGAACGCTATGGAGAATATTCCAAAGCTGGCGAATTTGTATATGATCATCCTTTTCAATGGGGTAGCAAAAGAACCGGGCCCGACCTTGCAAGAGAGGGCACGGGGAATCTTAAAAAAACGGATGGTTGGCATTTCAGGCATTTCAGGGAACCGGCTACATTAAGTGAAGGTTCAATCATGCCGGCGTATGCTTTTATGCTTACCAAAAACCTGGACACTTCTACTACAAAAGCCAAGATCAATGTGATGAGAAAGCTGGGCGTACCGTATGAGCAAGGTTTTGAAAATGTGGCAAATGATGATTTGATGAAACAGGCCGGTCGTATTGTTGAAAATCTAAGAACAGACAGTATACGGGTAGCACCTGATAAAGAAGTGATTGCCCTGATCGCCTACATTCAACGACTTGGAAAAGACATTAGTAACGAACCAACCAATAAATAAGCCATGTTTAAATTTATAAAACAGTACACCGAAACCATGGATCATGTCGCCATTTATCCCATGATCTCCCTGTTCATTTTTTTTGTATTCTTTGTTGTACTGCTCGTATTTGTAAAAAAGATGGATAAAAAACGGGTTGCCGAATTATCGAATATTCCATTTGATACTGACGAAACCACTCATTCAACCAATTAAAAAGCCTTGTATGTTTTTACAAAAATATATGCATAAAAGATTAGCTGTTATTATCGTTTTTTTGCTGTTTGGTTTTACCATGCTGGCACAGGATCCGGCTGCACCAAAAGCAGTTCCGTCGGGCAACAATTTATTAGCCACCTTACTCATCATCACCACCATATTATTGAGTTTTGTGATTTGGGGAATGGGACAGGTACTGATAGCACTGTCGAGGCAGTTGCTTGAGAAAAACAAAGCCGCGTCTAAAGCGGCCGGCATCACCCTGGTAGTTTTTTTACTCCTGTGTTCACAAAACCTGCTTGCCCAGGTTGCAGAAGCACCTGCTGCGGTGAAAGTAATTCCAAACTATGGAGGCCTCTCGGCCACTACCTTTTATGCATTGGTGACAGTGGTGGTTACAGAGGTAGCAGCCATATTATTCCTCTTCCTTTCAATACGGAGGATCTATACAGAATTACTTCCGGAAAAAGCTGCCGCCGCGGTAAAATCTTCAAAAATGACGGCATTATGGTCCGGGCTGGATAAAAGGTTTTTAACAAAAGCCATCCCGGTTGAGCATGAGGCAGACGCATTGCTCGATCATGATTACGACGGTATCCAGGAGTTGGATAACTCGCTGCCCCCATGGTGGAAGTATGGTTTTATCATCACCATTGGATTTGCCTTTGTTTACCTGTTAAACTTTCATGTGTGGGGCAATGGTAAAAACCCAACGGAGGAATATGCAGCAGAAATGAACCAGGCTAAAATTGAAAAAGAAGCCTACGAGGCCAATAACAAGGATAAGATTGACGAATCCAATGTGCCGATGGCAAATGAAGCCGGTATCAAAAGGGGTAAGGAATTTTATACAGCCAATTGTGTAGCCTGCCACGGTACCCTTGGTGAAGGCGGGGCCGGGCCAAACCTCACCGATGATTACTGGTTGCACAAAGGTTCATTGACTGATGTGTACCATACCCTAAAGGTTGGGTATGCTGATAAAGGAATGCAATCATGGGCTATAAAATTCAGTCCCAAGGAAATGAGTGAGATAGCCAGTTTTGTTAAAACTTTGAAGGGTACCAATCCTCCAAATGCCAGGGCGAAGCAAGGTGATTTGTATGTTGAAGCACCAGCAGGACCGGTAGCGGAAGCAAGTACGGCAACGGATTCAACCAAAAAAAGTTCGCCGGAAATTACGGTGGTAAAATAAACACATGTCAACGGTACAAAAAATTGTAGATACGGAATCGTTCCGCGACTCTGTTGCCACCATTTCAAAAGAAGGAAAGCGGAACTTTATTTACCCTAAAAAGCCAAAGGGTAAATTATACAACCTGCGAACATGGTTTAGTATTTTTTACCTGGTTGTATTTTTTACGCTGCCGTTTATTAAAGTAAACGGCGCACCCTTTTTTATGATCAATATCCTGGAGCGTAAGTTCATTTTATTCGGACTTATTTTCTGGCCTCAGGATTTTTTTATATTTGGAATCGGAATGGTCACATTCATCGTATTTGTTATTTTATTTACGGTAGTATTTGGCAGAATGTTTTGCGGATGGGCCTGCCCGCAAACGATTTTTATGGAGATGGTTTTCAGGAAGATTGAATATTGGATTGATGGGGATGCATCACAACAAAAGCTGCTGCATGCAATGCCCTGGAATGCAAGGAAAATACAAAAACGGGTGGTTAAGTTTATCCTCTTTTTTGCACTTTCTTTCCTTATTGCCAATTTCTTTTTAGCCTACCTCATCAGTATGGATGAATTGCTGGGATACATCACTAATCCTGCCGGTCATGTAGGTACCCTTATTTCACTGCTGACTTTTACCACTGTTTTCTTTTTGGTGTATTGGTGGTTTAGAGAACAGGCCTGTATTGTGGTATGCCCTTATGGCCGTTTACAGGGAGTGTTGCTGGATAGAAACTCCATCGTGGTAGCTTATGACCGCTTAAGGGGAGAACCAAGAGGAAAATTGGTGAAAGAGAAAGACCATCATGAACATGGTCAGGAAAAATGCGATGGTTGTAAAGGCAATAGTTCCTGTAAAAGTTTAACAGCGACTGTAGCGCCACCGGTAACCACCGGTGATTGCATTGATTGTTTTGCATGTGTGCGGGTATGCCCTACAGGAATAGATATCAGGAATGGTACGCAGTTGGAGTGTGTAAACTGCACGGCTTGTATTGATGCCTGCGATGCAATCATGATCAGTATCAATAAGCCTCCCAAACTGGTTAAGTATGCCTCTGAAAACAGCATTGTTAAAGGAGTTCAACTGAAGTTTACTACCCGGATAAAGGCGTATTCGGCAGTATTGGTTCTACTCATATCACTCCTGGCTTTTCTGCTCGTAAGCAGGTCTGATTTGGATGCGAGGCTGATGCGTACAAATGGCATGACATTTACCTCTTTACCGGACGGACGTATTGAAAACCTGTATAGTTTAAAACTGGCCAATAAAACACATAAGGATATCGCCATTCGTTTAAAACTGGAAAATATAAAGGGTGAAATAACGATGGTAGGCAGTAGCAACCTGGTGGTTAAGCACGAAGATTACAGCAATGTTCAGTTTTTTGTAAAGCTACGCCGCACAGATGTGAGTGGGTGGAAAACACCATTGCTGATAGGCTTGTATGAAAATGATGTAAAAATAAAAACCATTACGGCCAATTTTATGGGGCCGGAAGTGTATGAATGATGATGGTGAATGGTGAATGGACAATGGTGAATATGAATAATGAGTGATGAATAAAAGGGAATGAGTAATAAATAATGAGTTTTGAATTCGCTATTGACCATTGACCATTGACCATTCACCTTTGGCCATTCACCAAAAAACAATTTGATCAATTAAACTGATAAAACATGAACTGGGGACATAAAATTATTGTGGTGTACGTGGTATTTGTTGCCGGTATGATATTTCTTGTTGTCAAATCATCCCAACAAAATAAAGACCTTGTAACCGAAGACTACTATGCCAAAGAACTGGTGTACCAGCAAAAAATTGATCAGTCAAAAAGAGTCGCTGCATTAACGGCCCCTGTTGCTATCCAGGTGATCAGTCATGAATTGACCATCCATTTTCCAAAGGAATTTGCAGCAAAAAAAATTACCGGCGATGCGGTGTTGTATTGCCCGTCTGATGAACGAAAGGATAAGAGTCAGGCTTTTACCCTTACTGATGAACCGGTAAGTATTCCATTGCCGGATAGCTACAAAGGCCTGTTCTATGTAAAACTAAACTGGGAGGCAGATGGAGTCACTTATTATTATGAAAAGAAAATAATTATATAAAATTGGCAACTATATTTTTCGCGGCATTTACACTCGGCATCATTGGAAGCTTCCATTGTATTGGCATGTGTGGGCCTCTTGCATTTTCGCTGCCTTTGAGCCAAACCAGTGATTTTGCAAAATTTGCGGGTTCTTTTTTATATAATATGGGTAGAATAGTGACTTATAGTATGCTGGGGTTACTCTTCGGACTTGCAGGAAAAAGTTTTTCCCTGTTTGGGTTTCAGCAGGGAGTATCTATCCTGGTGGGCCTGGCAATATTGTTTTTCCTCGTGATTCCCAAAAAATGGATGAGTAGTGCAGGCACAAATAGTATCGTTTCAACTTATAATCACAGGATAAGATCGGTGCTCGGTAAATTGTTTTTAAAAAGGAATTATCGCTCCTTATTTACCATCGGTTTATTCAACGGCTTGTTGCCATGTGGGTTAATTTATATGGCTATAGCCGGTGCAATTGCATCTGCAGATGCAGTAAAAAGCGCCTTATTCATGGCATCTTTTGGGTTGGGAACTTTGCCGGTAATGTGGAGCGTGTCTTTCTTTGGTAATTATATCGGGTTAGGCATACGCAGGAAAATTAGGAGCGCCTACCCGGTTATGATGATGCTGATGGCATGCCTGCTCATTTTACGAGGCATGGGTTTGGGCATACCCTATATCAGTCCCGTTATGAGTAGCCATTCACCCGAAATTCAACAGTGTCATCCTGTAATATCGAATTCAAAACCTTAAATATAAATGGCACGTAATTGTTAAATAGTCTGAAAAATAAAAAGCAACTAATGACCGGTTCAAATAAAACAGCTCAATTTTTACATGAAAATATTTCGTGGAAACGACTGCTGGATTTTTTTATCCAGGAAAATAGTTTTTTAAAAACCCGGTTAAGCGAAGTGGTAGATAAGGAAACAGATGCTGTTTTTATCGCCAATGCCGAGCATTTTCAAAATGAATTTATACTTAAAGATGAATATATACATGATATTGGGAACGATATCAAGACGCAGGAGAAAAACCTGCAATTAGCGGTTATTCAAAAAAAAGAACCGGATCAAAAAATATGCAGTAAGCAGGAAAAACTGAGAAATGAAATGTCTTACCTGGAAAAGGAGTTCTCTATTTTAAAAAACGAATTTAATAAATACCTGTTGTCGATTCTTTAATTGTTAATTCAACAATGCGGCCAGTCGCTTTTCATCCAGGATAATGATGGAGCCATCTTTGATGTCGATTAATTTTTCGCTTTTAAAATCGCTTAATGTTCGTATAATCGATTCCGTGGCTGTACCGGCAATATGCGCCAGGTCTTCCCTCGAAATGTGAATGGAAAACTTCCCCTCCTCATTACTGGTATATTTTTTTTGCAATAATACCAACGCTTCAGCAACCCGTTTGCGCAATGAATTATATGCTATGCCTACCAGTTGTTTTTCCCGGTCAGTTACACTTTGTGCCAGCAAATGAATAAACTGTTGCGATACTTCCTTGTTTGTTTTTAACAATTTTTCAAAATCTTCCCTTGCAATGATCGCCAGGGTAGTATCTTCTATTGCTTCCGCGGTTTCTTTGTATACGGTGCCTTCTACTATGGCGGTATAGCCAACATAATCGCCCTCTCCATACAATCCAACGGTAAGTTCCTTACCATCGTCATTGGTTTTAAAGGTTTTTACTTTGCCTTTTTGTATGCAAAATAATCTTACCGGGTGATTGCCTTCACCATAGATCAACTGTTTCCTTTTATAAATATTAACCGGGCTGTTTGCTACCAGGGCCTGCAAAGACTTTAAATTTCCGGGTTCATCATTGATGGATAATGTATTGCCCGATTCAAATAATTTTTGTTGCTGGATGGCTTTTTTAAGCCTGCTTTCTATTGCGGTTAATAATTCAATGTCGGTGAAAGGTTTGGTAATATAATCATCTGCCCCCATTTCCATTCCTTTTCTAAAGTCGCCCCGTTCTGCTTTTGCGGTTAAAAAAATAAATGGAATGTTTTTCAGCGATTCATTTTTTTGAATGAGGTGCAGTACACCATATCCGTCCAGCACAGGCATCATTACATCGCAAATGATCAAATCCGGCGCAGATGCCAACGCCATTTCCACACCCAGCTTACCATTGGGGGCGGTATCCACCCTATAATTCGCCAGCTCAAGAATCTCTGCTGTATTCTCTCTTATCTCATCATTATCTTCAATCAATAAAACACGTTGCATAAAAAAATACTATTTAATAATTGCAAGATAAATAGTTATCACATAATAGCGGCATTACGGCTAAAACTAATGGTAAAGGTGGTACCTTTTTCCAATTCGCTTTTAAAATTAATCTTCCCGTTCATTAACTCCACATATTTTTCCACAATATGTAATCCTAAGCCTGTACCCTGGATATTAGTTACGTTGGCGCCTCTGAAAAAACGCTCGAATAAATGCTCCCTGTCTGCCCTGGAAATACCGATCCCGTTATCTTTAACCTTCAGTAATATTTGTGTTTCACTCAATTCGCTGCTAACTTCTATTACACCATTTGCAGGTGAAAACTTAATCGCATTGGACAATAAATTAATAATTACGTTGCGAAACAGGAAGGGATCAAGCTCCACCATTTGGCCGCCTTTGTGCTTGTAAATAATTTGCTGGCCCTTTTTGCAGATGCCCGTCATTTCACTACAGAGCACCGTGATTAATTCTTTTATATTAACTGAGGTGCAATGAGCTTCAACTTTACCGTCTTCTATTTTACCAATCGATAAGAAATCATTTAAAATATCTGTAAGGTTATTCACGGCTGATTTGATCCGGTTGATATGCTTATCTCTTTTATCCTGCTCTTCTTCCTTTAAATATTTTGATACTAAAGAGGCAGAGGAAAGGATGGTACTTAATGGTGTGCGAAATTCGTGGGAAGCCATTGAAACAAACCTGCTCTTCAAATCGCCGAGCTCTTTTTCTTTGCTAAGCGCTGTTACCAGTTCTTCCTTTGAATTTTCCAGCTCCGTCATTGTTTCCTGCAACTGACCCGTGCGCAATGCTACTTTTTGTTCAAGAATCGTATTGAATTGCTCTACCTGCCGGTTAACGATGGCTAGTTGTTCCTTTTGGAAAAGTGCGGCGTTTTCTATTTCTTTTCTTTTGGTGATATCGCTTACAAAGGCAATAACAAATGACTCTCCACCTCCTTCATAATTACTCAAACTTACTTCTACCGGAAATTCAGAGCCGTCTTTTCTTTTTGCAAATAAATCCATACCCAATCCCATGGGCCTTTTTTTCGGCTTCGCAATATATTCATTCCTGTCATCCACGTGCGCAGCGTGAAAACGGCCCGGGATGAGGAATTCAATTTTTTTCCCGGTCAGTTCCAAAGCATCATCATAGCCAAACTGTAAAAGTAAAAAACCATTGGCTAAAATGATTTCCCCTTTTTGATTTACCACCATTATACCAAGAGAGGCGTATTCAAACAGGGCTTTAAATTTTACTTTTTCTATCGCTAACTGAAGTTCGGGAGTGGACATTGATTACAGGTGGTTTACACAAAAGTAAAGCATCCTTGCTGTTAGTTAGAATATTAACGGAGGGGCATATTTTGGTGATGGAATATCACTTGCTAAAGTTGCCAACTAAATATTGCAAAAGCTTTTACCAAAGGCAGGCATTATTATTGAATGTAAAGAGCTTTTGAATTGTAGGATATTTGAAATCTGTCATCAATATCTCCCTGCGTCTTTTTCTTTAATTTAGAAGTTTAAAAGCATTCGTCAATATGAAAACAGAAAAATTAGTACTCCCCAATATTGGTATTTGCATACTGATGGACCTGGTTGGTATGATCAGCTATTTTATTCCGGCCCTGGCTGAGCTTTCAGATATTGTCTGGGCTCCCATATCAGCTTTAATTTTTAATAAAATGTTTGGTGGCCGGTTAGGTATGATCGGTGGTGTATTAAATTTCATCGAAGAAATAGTTCCCTTTACGGATGTTATCCCTTCCTTTACCATTGCCTGGTTTATACGTAAACATGCGATGGAAAAGGGTAGGGATATTACGATTAGCTAATTAGCTAATGCGATAATGTGATAATTTGTGTGCTTTGATGCAGCAATTATTTCAGCAATATCCATATAAACTATACCCTTTTTTATTCTTTGGGATGAACTAATTTGCATAAAATATTTTCAAGTGCCTTTTAATCTTCAGTCATCATACGCACCCGCCGGGGACCAGCCCGATGCCATCAGTAAACTGACGGAAGGCATCCTGGAAGGAGAACAATACCAGACTTTACTTGGAGTAACCGGTAGTGGTAAAACCTATACCATCGCCAATGTAATTCAAAATGTGCAGCGGCCCACCCTGGTGCTTACGCATAATAAAACCCTGGTGGCTCAATTGTATGGCGAGTTCAAACAGTTTTTCCCCGATAATGCTGTTGGCTATTTTGTAAGCTATTACGATTACTACCAGCCGGAGGCATACATGCCCGTTAGCAACACGTATATTGAAAAAGACCTGAGCATTAATGAGGAACTGGACAAACTTCGCCTTCAGGCAACTGCACAGTTGTTAAGTGGCCGGCGGGATATTATTGTGGTGGCGAGTGTAAGCTGCATTTATGGTATGGGTAACCCTACCGAGTTTGAAAATGGAATTGTACGGATTCAGAAAGGCCAGGTCATTTCCCGGCAGGGATTTTTACATTCCCTCGTAAATAGTTTGTATAGCCGTTCGCAAGGCGATTTTTCCAGAGGTACTTTCAGGGTAAAAGGCGATACGGTGGATATCAATTTGCCTTATGTTGATTTTGGATACCGCATCACCTTTTTTGGAGATGAAATTGAAACTATAGAAACACTGGAATTAACCACCAGCAAGCGGATAGGCCTGATGGACAATGCTGCCATCTTTCCTGCTAACCTGTACCTGGCACCCAAGGATATTATGCAACAGGTAATTTACGAGATACAGGATGAAACCGCGGCACAGGTGGAATATTTTAAGAGCAGCGGAAAATTTATTGAAGCCCAGCGGTTGAACGAGAGAGTGAACTACGACCTTGAAATGATCCGTGAACTGGGCTATTGCAACGGCATAGAAAACTACTCCCGTTTTTTTGACCGGCGTAAACCGGGCACCCGCCCATTCTGCTTATTGGATTATTTTCCGAAAGATTTTATTTGTGTAATTGATGAAAGCCATCAAACGGTTCCCCAGGTAAGTGGTATGTATGGCGGCGACAGAAGCCGGAAACTGGTGTTGGTAGATTATGGCTTTCGTTTGCCCAGTGCCCTGGATAACCGGCCGCTTAACTTTCATGAGTTTGAGAACATGATCAATCAAACCATTTTTGTGAGTGCTACACCAGGTGATTTTGAACTGGAGAAAACCGGCGGTGTGGTGGTAGAGCAAGTGGTGAGGCCAACGGGTTTGCTGGATCCTCCTATTGAAGTGCGCCCATCCATCAACCAGATTGATGACCTGCTGGATGAAATAGATAAAACAATCACCAAGGGCGACCGGGTATTGGTAACCACCCTTACCAAAAGAATGGCGGAAGAAATGGATAAGTACCTGCACCGCATCAATGTAAAAAGTAAATACATACACAGCGATGTAGATACATTGGAACGCATAGAAATATTGCGTGAACTGCGTTTGGGCGTTATTGATGTATTGGTTGGCGTAAACTTATTAAGAGAAGGGCTGGATTTGCCGGAAGTATCATTGGTAGCCATTTTGGATGCCGACAAAGAAGGATTTTTACGTAATGAAAGAAGCCTTACCCAAACTGCCGGCAGGGCTGCCCGAAATGTAGACGGGCTGGTAATTTTTTATGCGGATAAGATGACGGAAAGTATGCAAAAGACAATTGATGAAACCAGTCGCAGAAGGGAGAAGCAGATTGCCTACAATATTGAACATGGTATCACTCCAAAAACGATTATCAAAAGCAAGGAACAGATTTTCGCCCAGGGTTCGGTATTGGATGTAAAAGGATACGATCCATCCAACCCTTATTCCATAGGTGCTGATGAAGATATTGTAACAGTAGCTGCGGAAGAACAGGCGGTATATAAAACCATACCCCAAATTGAAAAGGCGATCGCCAAAACCAAAAAGGAAATGGAAAAAGCCGCCCGGGATATGGACTTTATGGAAGCCGCCCGGCTAAGGGATGAAATGTTCAGGATGCAAAAGGAGATGGAAGGAATGAAGAGATGAGTAAAGTTGATAGTTGATAGTTGATGGTTCATTTTAAATCCTACATCCTATCCGGATGCATAATTCTTTTATCCTGGCAGAAAAACGGCCTTTTTATAAGGTCGCTAAATACTCAACTACCATGAACCATGAACTTTCAACCATCAACCCCGAACCATCAACGATAAACTTTCAACCATCAACCGTGCTAACTTCTTTGCGGAAAAATACCCTGCATTGCTATGCAAAAGTTGAGTGTTAAATAAGGCATTAAATTATTATGTGGTAAACCCGAACCTGCAACGCTCAATGCCGCCGGATTTAAAGTAGTATTTGGCGGGCCATCGTTGTACCAGAACAAATCCCTGTCGGCTCCCGGGCCTGACCATGCAGTACCGCCCGGCGAAGGAAGGGAACCATCGCCATTATTGGCCCTGGCGATATGGTTATGCGCAGGCATTTCAGTTTGAAGCAGCGTTACGGTTGGCGAGCCTCCCGTTTCACCCAGGTCTCTTAATGATAAACCTGGTCCCTGGCCCGGCTGCAGTGGAGAAGCACCCTGCAGGTTGGGCAGCGCAAAATTTGTTCTGCCATCTCCGCCATAAGTAGTACCCAGCAATGAAAACAGGGCTGTGTTCTGGCTGATGGGTAATATTTGCCCATTACAGGTTGCCCAACCCTTGGGGGCAAAGTTGAAAGGGAAAACTCTTATTTCGGCAACAAAAGCATCTGTCATATTATATTTTTTATTAGTTAGTTTTGAGAAGGGAATATACCCTGTAGAGCAATGCTAAAATTTAATGTTAGGTAGGGGGACATATTTTCGTGCGGCTGGCTTCCGCTGGACGGCATAACACTTAACGGATCCATTCCTACATTAGCGGACTGCTGGTAACCTGCCGCACTGGAGCCGCCCGCCCAAAGAGTGGCGGCTGAAGGGTATTGCTGGTTGGCGGTTGAGTTGCTAATGGCATTTACTGCATGTGTGTGAGCCGGCATTTCACCGGTATTCAGGGTGTGCGTTTGTTCACCGGCACTTTCCCCCAGCACATGCCCGTTACCGGTATGCATCGGTACACGACCTTGTAAATTGGGTAACGCAAAGTTAACCCGCCCGTCACCACCATAAGTAGTACCCAGTAATGAAAAAAGTGCCTGGTTTTGATTAATGGCCAATAGCTGACCATTACATAAAGCCCAACCCTTCGGTGCATACCCGAAAGAAAAAATTCTTATTTCTGATAAAAAAAATTCTGCCATTTTAATAAGTTTTGAATTGAATAAAGCGAAGCGTGAATCTTTAATGGAGTTATTACTGCTGCGATGGATATATGCCCTCAGTTGCTATGATATAGTCAATGCCAAGAAATGGAACCATATTATCATGTGGCTGGTTGCCTCCGGAAGAGCCGATGGCCGTTGCGGGCAAACTCACATTTTCAGAAGCGGCCGGCGAATATTGCATCAGTGCCGGTTGTGCAGCCCAAAAATTATTAGTGGGATCGGTACTGGTACCATTGTCGGAATTTGCCTGTGGTACATGCGAATGGGAAGGAATCTGGGTGCCCAACAGCGTGACCGTTTCAGAGCCACCCGCCAGACCCAGATTAAAGCCACTTCCAAAATGAACCGGTACCCGGCCCCTTAAATCGGGTAGGGCAAAAGTTGATTGTCCGTCTCCGCCATAGGTAGTTCCTACTAACGTGAACAGAGCCTCATACTCTGAAATAGGAACCAGTTGCCCACTGCAAAACATCCAGCCTAGCGGAGCAAAGTTGCCACCGAACATTCTGATTTCACCTATATAAGGTTGTGCCATAAAGAAAGATTTGTTTTTTATTAATTGAATATTGTGTCTATATAGAAGGCCGTTTTTTTAAAACGGAATTCTTTTACAAATGGAAATATTAATTGTGGTGGTTAAACACTAAAGCCAGGCAAACGCATATTCGTTATGCAAACATCAGAGGGAAGATTCACTTTTTAATGCTGATCTGTTTTCAATAAAGCTATGAATCGTATTAAAAGCATATAAATGTAATCAAGACTAATAAGAAATACAAAACTTTTTTATTAACCTTCTTTTTATTCATAGTAAAATTCAAAAATTATTTTGCATGGGGCTGTTTGGTTGATAGAAAAAAGTCAGATATGTGCAGATTTTTATTTGGAATGCAATGATAGAAATAGCGAATGATTTCTAACAAAATTGTTTCATCAAGTATGCTCCAATCACGGTAATGTATACCAGCCTTTCTTCTTCATGATTTTTTAATTTCAACACTGATAATATGTATATCAATGTCTCCGATATTTTTTAAAGCATGTGGCTTTAAAGGCTCAGACCATAATGCCGCATATACAGATGTGACCGGGTAAGGCTTCGGAATATAAAACAATATTTTCTTTATCATCATACCGAATAAAGTCTGACCAACTGATGATATAAAAAGATGCCGGCCATTGATGCGTATGAACCGCTGTAATTTCATCGGGTGGTATTAACATGTCGATAACCCAAACAATATCATTTTCAAGTAATAATGTATGATGTTGGGTTGCGGCAATTAAAGCATCCGACTCTTCGGGCCATGGCCAGGTATTTGAATGGTTGGTTATCACAAATTGGTATATGGATAATACAGGCGAACGAGCGATTGCGTGAACCAATGATGAACATAAAAACAATAAAACCTTAAAATATTTCAAACCTGTTGCCAGCCACCATTCCTAACCTGCTAAAATATGTTGTATCAAGGAAGCCTTCTTCCGCGTATATCATTTTTATGTTAATTGCCTGGTTATCTATTGTTGAAACAAGCATCCCGTTTTCATTCACTGCATTAATATAGCCGGGTTGCTGATAAACCAATACATATCCCGCTGCTTTTTCCGCCACCAGCAAGCGTATTACCTGGTTATTTATTTTTGCAACGGCCCCTTTGTTCCAGGGGTTACAGGCATTGATCAATGCAATAATAGTATCAGCATCCATCCTTTGCCAGTCTATCGTGATATCCTTTGCTCCCTGTCTTTTAAAATACCGGGCGTTGCTTTCAATTTGCGGACGGGAAGGAACGGCAATATCAAAACTTAATAGTTTTATCAATATGCCGGTTAGTTTTGCGCCGAGGTTTGCCAGTTTGGTGGTAAGCAAGCCATAGGTATCGGAAGGTTCCAGTTTCAACATTTCACAAATCACCACCGGCCCGGTGTCTATTCCTTCAGCCAGTTGATGGATCGTTACACCTGCATGTTTTTCCCTGTTCTTTATTTGTTGAAATACAGGGTCGGCGCCACGGTATTGGGGAAGCGGCCCCGGATGTACATTGTAAAATCCTTTGGATACCATGTTGTAAACAGATGGTGGAATTTTAAAAGGGAACGTCATCACCAATCCCAAATTTACCTGGTAAGTTTCGATAGCTTCCTTCATTTGAGTGGGAAATGTAGCTTTGTCTAATTGAAGGACCGGAATACCGGAACCCGTTAAAACCGCTTCCGCATGCTCAATCATTTCATCACAATGGCCGGGGATTGCCACCACTACCAGCATCCGGAAAAAAGCCAGTTCTTTTAATGCAAGTATCGCCATACGACTGCTGCACAACAGTATAGTTTTGATTTCATTCATGTTAATAGCAGAGATAAGTATTTGTCCACCCGGAACTCACAGTTTCGGATGGCGTTGCAATAAAATCAGCCCATTCTTTATCCGGTTTCTCAATACAACCAGTTATTGATATGCCGGAACCCGGCTGAACGGTACATTGGTAGGCAGGTGCAATAAACTGGTTTGTTTCCGGGTCCAATTTTATTTCGCCCCGGGGGCTATTGATTGCTATATTCGCTAACTTTCCGGCTATCTCACCACCATCTGTATAGCTGCCAATTCCCAACAACAGAACCTGTTGCAAAACAAGGCCGGTTTCCCATCCTAATAAAGAAAAAGCAGTAGGGGTTCTTTTTGAATGTTGAAGGTATTGATCCATGAACTCCTGGTTGGCATTGTTTTGCAAAGAGGGTAACCAGGACGTGTATCCGTCAACAGTAAATTTACTATCGGCAGTAGTTTTTTCAATCGCCTGTTGTTCCAGCATCATGGGTGAAACAAAAAGATGCAGGCCGGCGCCATCTTCATAGTTATTTAACCGGGAATAAAACAGGGAAGCGGGTAGTGAATCAAGTACACAAAGTAAGGTGGTTGTTTCTTTATCGGAATACAAATAATCGGTTAACTGTTTTATTTCAAAAGCATCGTCATACCGTTGATTATTGACATAATTAAAAGTTATTTTACCGCCGGATTCTACAAAGCCTTTTACTATTGCAGCCGAATGCAGGTAACCACAATCGTAAAAACTGGTTGCCAGCAATGCCCGGTCATTTTTTAATTGAGCTGCCAGCTTACCCGTCAGCCAGCATAAAAAACCATGCTGTAATGTTAAATAAAGCATATTTGCCTGGGGCACCCAGTTCGTGGGGTAATTGGCGCCGGGGTTTACTACCAGCACCAACTTTCCTGTTGCATATACCAATGGTTTAATTATTTCAAGTGCCCGCAGGTCTATATAAGCTACCAGTATTTCCGCATCATCCAGCACCAGCAATTTCTCCGTTTTTTCATATACTTCTTTTTCATTGCCGCCAAAGCCGATGCTTTCTGTCAATAACTGTATATGATCCGTTAGCTGTTGCTGTTTCAGTAAGGTTTTTATACCGTCCATAAAGTCCATCATCATGCCGGGATGAGCAGTTGAACGGGGGTACAGTATTCCTATTTTCATCAATCAAAATTTGTTTAGATGTAGAATTATATTTTATAAAAAGGTATTAAGCGGGAAGCGATCTTTAAAATAAAGGAAATTTTCGCTTACTTTGTTAAATAGTTTTCGTGTTAAAATCATGGAAGGCTCTTTTGAGGGGTACAATTTATTACACAACATTGTTTCCTGAAAAGGCTAACTCCTTTTTGATATTGCTTATACCACTCAGAAATTTCTTTGTATGAAAAGCAAAAGGTTTTTTTTAAGCAAGTTGCTTTAAAGTCAACGGTTTTAGCTGTTATCTTTAGCTTTCATACCATTTACCCCTAATGGATCTTTTTTCATACCTGATGAAAAAATGACAACCCCATAACGCTGTTGCATACCAAAGACCTCCACAATCAAACCGACCTAATCAGTAAGGAAGAATATTCTTGCCTGGTCACACTATCGATATTTTTAATGAATTAAAAATTTGTTCCATGCAAAAATTTTACTATCAATTGATCGCTGCTCAAATCGCCGTGCTGGCGCTTTTTGTTTTGCCATTATCAGCCCAGGATTACACCGTTAATTCAAACGGGGATACACATGCTGCGAATGCTGCCAGTTCCCCTTTAGATGCAGGTGGATTGATAACTTTGCGCTCGGCGATGGAAGCATCCACTGCAAGAGTGGGTACACATACTATTACTATACCAGGTAGCGTCGGTAATGCCATCAACTTAACTCTTGGACAAATGATAGCGGGTAATGCTGCGGCAGGAAATAATATTACAGTGAATGGTCCGGGTAAAGCATTGCTTACCATAAACCAAACTACAATAAGCCGGGTATTTAGCACTGGGGCTAACGCTGTTACTTTTGGTTTGTCTAACTTAACACTTAATTATGCCGGCCCGGCCGGTTCAATTACCGGAGCCGGTGGTGCCATTGGCGCAGGCGGAGTCGGTGCTGGTACAACAATTACCAACGTGGGCATCAGTAATTTTCAAATAGCGACCGGCAACGGTGGAGCTATCTCAGTAAGTTCCAGTGGCTCTACCCATAACCTGACTATAACGAATTGTACATTCACCAATAACAAATGTGGTGGTTCAGGTGGTGCTGTTAATTATAATGGAGTAGGTGTGTTTAATATCAGCAACTGCTCGTTCACTGGTAATCAAACAGGTCCGCTGAATACTAATATCGGCGGTGACGGCGGTGCCATCAGTACAAGTGGAGGTGGCAATGGGGGTACCTATTCTATCACCAATTGTACATTTATTAGTAACCAGGTGTTGAACACTACCGCACACGGAGGCGCTATCAATAATACCAATGGCGCCCTAACTGTCAATTTTTGCAGATTTGTCGGCAATACAGCTCCCGTGGGTACTAACGGCAATTCGATTTCCCAATTGGGAGGAGCTGCAGGTAATAACACTAACTCCAATAATAACTGGTGGGGACAAAATTCTCCGACTGCGAACGATAACGCACAAATTGGTGGCTTCATCATCTGTACCAAGTGGCTTCAATTAAAATTATCTTCGACCTCTTCATCCATTTGTTCATCGCTTACTTCAGTTATAACGGCCAGTTTTCTTTCCAACTCGGCAGCAGAGGCGATATCGGCTGGAAACCTCAGCGCACTGGTAGGTGTGCCGATCGGTTTTGTAAGCCCGGTACTCGGCACGCTTTCAGGCGCACAAACAACTATACAAGCATCAGGTACTGCAACCGTTACTTACACCGCCGGAGCAACTGCAGGTGCCGGAAGTGCAAATGCTGTAGTGGATAACCTGGTCAATACTGATCCCGTGGCAAAAGCAACGGTTACCGTGCTGGCTTTACCAGCCATTACATTAAACCCTTCAGCGGGCACGGCTTGCCTGGGACTGCCAACTTCATTTACTGCAACAGCATCCAATCAAACGGGCCTTGCCTGGCAGGAAAGTGCAAATGCAGGATTTACATCGCCCGTTACCTTAACCAATACCGGTATTTATAGCGGTACCACCACTACTACCTTGTCTATTTCAAACAACTCGGGGGTAAATGGCAGATATTACAGAATGGTTGCATCAAATAGCAACGGCTGCACATCGGCTACCAGTACCGGCGCATTGCTTGCTGCAACAACACCCACCCTTTCTTCCAATAACAGTATTACCCAGTCAGTTAGTGCCAATAACAATCTTTATTATGCACCATCCTGCGGTATCATTTCCAAAGTAGTACCATCTGGGGCAAGCCCCGTTACCGGTAATGTTACCAGCCAGGTGTGGGTAGAAGCCGCTGTGCCGAAAGTGGGCAGTCAACCTTTTGTTCAACGGCACTATCAAATTACTCCGGCTACAGCCGCTGCAACAGCTTCCGGAACCGTTACGCTTTATTTTTCGCAGGCAGAGTTTGATAACTTTAATGCTGATCCCGGAAGCACGCTCAACCTGCCAACCGGTCCTGCAGATGCTGTTGGAATAAGTAATTTACGCGTTGGTAAATATTCAGGTAGTAGCAGTAATTCAACAGGTTTACCGGCTTCTTATTCTTCAGGCGCCATCGTGACTGATCCGGCGGATGCCAACATTGTTTGGAATGCAACACTCAGCCGCTGGGAAGTAACGGTGGATGTTACCGGCTTTAGCGGTTTTGTGGTTCAGACCAGCATTTTTGTATTGCCTATTAAGCTAACGTCTTTCAATGCCCGGTTAAATAACAATACGGCCGTGATTAAATGGGACATTGCCGCGGCGGAAGACGGGGCTAATTTTGATTTGCAACGCAGTCTCAATGGAACCAGCTTTACCACTATTGCAACGATACAGGGCGATAATATTAAAACACAGTTTGCTTACAATGATGCTTTACCGGCAACAGGCAAGTTTTATTATCGTTTACAAATGACTGATAAAAACGGGAAGATCACTTACAGTAATATTCTGTTCCTGCAATCCGGCAGCAATAAGCCGGAAATTACCTTGTATCCTAACCCGGTATACAAAGGAGAGAGAATTCAATTGAGTTTACAAAATATTGTTGCCCGGGCAACTGAAATTACCAGCAATTCCGGCCAGGTAATTTACAGTAGCAAGAATAGCATTACCGGCAGCACCGGCATAACCTTGCCGGCAAGTATTGCTTCCGGGGTTTATTTTATAAAAATATTTACAGATGATAATGTGATCGTTCAGAAAATTGTGATCCGGTAAATCTGCAGGATTAAATGGCCGGTGGAGAAATATTTTCCACTGGCAATTTAATTTGTGGAGGTTTAATTAATTCCTGTTTCTGCCGGTTTCATCGGGATACAGGTTTTGTACCACATCACTTTGCCAAAACTGTTTGCTATGAACATCCAGGATGGAAAGCCGTCCGTTAAATGCCGCCCCGGTATCAATATTCCAAACATTTACAGCATGCATCGGTTCAAAAGAGTCATAATGTAATGTGGGTGTATGGCCGATAAATATTTCACTAAACAGTTTTAATCTTTTGGGATATAAGCCGGAATCCTTTTTTAATTTTTTGTCCATGCACAGTGCCATTTCCCAAAGGGTACGATCCCAACTGTAATTACTGCTGTAGTGTTCTTTGTAGGGCCCGTGCAATGAAGAAAAACCCGCATGAATAAACAGGCGGTTGTCGTCATCAATATAATAGTTCAACATGCGCTGGAAAAATTGCAGGTGAATTAATTTATCTGCTTCGCTTCGGTTTTGATAGCTCTTGAAAGTCGCTTTTCCCCCATTGTAGATCCAGGTTTCATCAATTATATCTTTAGCCAGCCACTGCTGGCACCACAGGTCATGATTTCCTTTAATAAAAATGCAGGTCATCGTTTTTTCCAGTTCCACAAGGTATTGAATTACTTCAAACGACTGGCTCCAGCCATCTACAAAATCGCCTAAAAAGATCAGTTGATCATTGTCCTGAACGGAGGCCCTTTCCAAAATTTGTTTTAGGGCTTTCAAAGCACCATGGATATCTCCAATTACGAATGTTCTGCTCATGTTTAAAAAATCAATGCTGCATGGGTATCAAATTCCACGCTGTAAAATGTATAAATATTTATGTTTATCTAGCCGAAGAAGCCGCCTGCAGCTTTTTATAGATAGTATAATTTTCTTCATCAAAACAAACAAATAAGATTGTTTCAATCAAATTAATTTGCTCAAAATTACAAACCGTGTCAATAGCAATTTCCGCAGCCTGTTCTTTTGGGAAATGATAAATACCCGTACTGATATTCGGGAAGGCAATGCTCCTGATATTATTTTCAATGGCTAGCAAAAGACAACTCCTGTAACAGTTGGCCAAAAGGATGGTCTCACCACTACTCCCTCCATTCCAAACCGGGCCAACCGTATGGATCACATATTTTGCAGGCAAATTACCTCCACCGGTCATTACTGATTCCCCGGTTTTGCAACCACCCTGCCGATTCCTGATGGCGATGCATTCTTCTAAAATTTTTTTACCTCCCGCCCTGTGTATGGCACCATCTACCCCGCCACCTCCGAGCAATGATGTATTGGCAGCATTCACGATTGCATCTACCTGCAGGTTAGTGATATCTCCTTTTATAATTTCTATTTTCATTTTCTAAAAAGTTTATCAAAACTACCAACTTCATGTTTTACATTTTTATACATTGAAAAGTCAAAGGAAAGAAAATAAGGGCGGAATAATGCATTCAATCCAAACAAATAATTTCCGAATCAATAAAGAACAGTGGTTGTTTTTTAAATAATTTCCTATCTTTCATATCCATCATCTTAAAACAAATTTTCATCTATGATTACAGTAGCACTCTATAACCTGAAAGGTGGCGTGGGAAAAACAGCCAGTTGTGTAAACTTTGCCTATTTGGCCGCAAAAGATGGTTTTAAAACGCTTCTGTGGGATATTGATCCGCAGGGTTCCACTACCTTTTATTATAAGATAAAACCCAAAGATGCACCCGGCATAAAAAAACTAATCAGTAAGGATGCCAACCTGGAATCTGCAATCATGGCTACCAATTATGAAAACCTCGAAATAATTCCGGCGGATGCTTCGGCAAAAAGTTTTGATATCATGCTCGAGGAGATGAAGGGAAATAAAAACAGGCTGAAGGGTATTTTAAAGCAATTCGAACAGGAGTACGATTTTATATTTATTGATTGTCCTCCGGGTTTTAGTGCATTGAGTGAAAATATTTTTAATGCATCCGATGTGGTATTAATGCCGATCATTCCTACCACCTTATCTATCCGTACCTATAATATGGTAAAAGATTATTTCAAAGAAAAGGAACTGGACAGCACTAAGATGATGTGCTTTTTTACCATGGCCGATCTCAGAAAGAACATGCACAACGAAATAATGGAGCACCTGTATAAAGACAAAAAGTTTTTCCAGAATTATATTCCTTATTTATCCGATGTGGAGAAAATGGGCATCCATCGCGAGCCGATAGAAGAATTTGCCCGCAGCAGTTATGCTGCCAGGTGTTATCACGAATTGTGGACGGAAATAAAAGAGGGAGTAGTGGCATAAATTAAAAAGGCGGCTGTTAAGGCCGCCTTTTTAATTGAAAGTATCGGGGTTAGGTGATTATTGA
Source organism: Ferruginibacter sp. (assembly GCA_031424955.1). Lineage (GTDB taxonomy): Bacteria > Bacteroidota > Bacteroidia > Chitinophagales > Chitinophagaceae > Ferruginibacter. The sequence continues at coordinate 32,230 of JANPIJ010000022.1, forward strand.
TATGGCAAACTAAACGATCCGTTCGTAATCGCTTTTGTACCCGTTCCCAGGCCATTGTTATCATACAGGGTTCCGGTAAAAGTACCTGTTATCCTATTGGGGGTGATGGTATAACTTGTTACAGTCACAGAAAATGCGCCGGTTTGTGTTGAAAGTGCAGTAATCCAGTTAATATTGCTAACTCCGTCATTGTAAAGTGCCCCGGAGTAAGTAGTACTCGGTGCCTGCTGTGAAAACCTGTTATAAATGCCTGGGGTAATACCACCAGGTTTTGTTATTCTTAGTGCGAAAGCCGGCGATGTAGCGGCTGGTGTTTCATACCCGGAGATATCAATAGTATCAGCAATCTTATCGGCTGATACAGCATCATTAAACGTCCTGGCAACTCCGTCAATTGTACATCTTAAAAAATCTGTTACCGCCAGCACAGTAATGGGGAATGAACAGCCATTGGTGGGGGTATAATTAAAAACACCTCCAGCCGTTGGTGTACCGGTACCTGTCAATAACACATTTTGAGATCCGGTGGCAGTAAAAGATCCAGACCCGGTAAATGAAATGCCATTAACAACAGGTGTGGAGATGGTGTACGTTCCAATTGTAGTTACATTCACATTAATTATTACAGTATTTAAAGCAGTCAATGCTGTTCCGGCAGTATATGTTCCGGCGGCAGATGCACTTGTGCAGGTACCTGGTGCACCACCGTATGTAAAGACCGCCGTAGCAGCAGCTCCCGCAACGGTAATAGAAAATATACAACCATTGGTGCCTGGTGTATAACTAAATGAACCAGCTGCAAGTGGTGTACCCGATCCTGTTAGCTGAACAAGCTGTGTACCGGTAGTGGTAAAACTGCCGGTAGCTGAAAAGGTAACGCCATTCACCGTATTGGTTGTAATGGTATAGGTACCGGGAGTGGTTACATTTACACTAACGGTTGCTATATTGGTGGCGCCCAAAAGTGTGCCGGCTGTATAAGTGCCACCAGACACAAAACTGGTACAGTTACCCGGAGCCCCGTTGAGTATGTAAACTGCCGGGCCGCTTCCACCGCCACCACTGGAAACGATGATTGGGAATGAACAACCGTTGGTACCGGGTGTAAAAGAAAATGTACCCTGTGCAAAAGGGATACCTGATCCGGTGAGTGTAATCGTTTGAGCACCGGTAGCGGAAAAACTGCCTGATCCGGTAAATGAAATGCCATTCACTACTGCTGTTGTTGCTGTATAAGTGCCTGCGGTGGTAACGTTCACTGCGATAGTTACCACATTGGTTGCTCCAAGCGCCGTACCAACCTGGTAAGTACCCGCAATCAATGCATTGGTACATGCCCCGGGTGTGCCAATAAACGTAAAAACAGCCGTGCCTCCTACTGCAGCACCCTCAAGGCTATATTCTTTCTGGCAGGAATAAAACAATGTTGATAAAGTGATTATCAGGAGTGATAGTCTTAATTTTAGTATCATAACGCGGAATTTAATAATTTAGATAAATTTTCATCTGGCACTACTAAAATAACCAATCCGAAGTGGAGTAACCCATAGTGTTGAATTCAATTTATATTATCAATATTAAGACAATTTTTTATGAAAAGACAAATTACCAATTGGTTTAGTCCGGCATTGCAAAAAGAGATGCCGGTTGCTGTTTATGGCGATTACGGCTTTGCTTTATTACTGGTACCCACTGCCGGGGCAGATTACCTGGAATATGAACGCTTCCAGCTCATTGACCATCTGAGACCTTATATCAATGGTGGAAAAATTAAGGTGTTTTCCGTTAACAGTATCAATAAGGAGAGCTGGATGAACTATGATATGTTAGGGGAACATAAAGCCATTCGGCACAACCAGTTTAATGAATACATCTACAACGAAGTAATTCCTTTCATAAGAGACAGTACCTCATCGGAAACACCCATTATTATTGCCGGGGCATCATTGGGTGCATTGCATAGCATGAACCTTTTTTTAAAACGCCCCGATCTCATTAACGGCGTGATTGCTATGAGTGGCGTATATGATCTGACAGAATATACCAGGGGTTTTTTTGATGATCAGGTGTATTATAATTCTCCGGTACACTATATGCCCAACTTAACTGATCATGGCATTTTGGAACAAATACGTAAAAGCAACCACATACATATTCTTACCGGATCCGGCGATTATGAAGCGCCCGAAGCGGGAAAAGGTTTTGCCGGAACCCTTTACAATAAAGGGATTAATTATGAACTAAGTGTATGGGGAACAGAATGGAAACACGACTGGCCTACCTGGCGTGCAATGTTACCTTTGTGGATTGATACAAGGTTTTAAGACGAAAAAAAAGTTTACTTCCGGCTATTTGGCCGGGCAATATGATTTTAAACCAGCAAAATGTGAATTGAGAACAAACCTTTATCAAAGCCGGAAAGGATGAAAATTATATCCTTTACCCGAAAAATATTTTGATAAAAAATCAATGAAAACGATTGCTTTTTTTGTTTTTTTATGTTTAATCATATCGCTAAGTTATGGACAGGTTCTGTCTGCCGACAACCTCCTTTCCCTGGCAAGGGTACCAGTTTCTAAAATGAAAGGCCATTTATCCAAAAAGGGGTTCGTGTTTACCGGCCGCCGGCAATTGGAGGATACCATATGGAGCAGTTATTGTTACCGGAAGACGATGGATAAAGAAGCAGATAAATCGGATACCGCGGTTCGGTTCATTTACCGGGCAGATCTAAAAGAATCCTTTACCATTACCTACGAAACCAGCTCCCTGCCGGAGTACCGGCTAATCATGGACCAATTTCAAAAAGCCGGATTTATTTGCAAAGAAACTGCGGATTCTTTTTTAACAAAGCCTTTGTTATTTCAGTACCACAATAATTGCATACGCACCTGCAATACAATTGAAGAAGGTGTTCAAAAATACGCACTACAGGTACAGACAAAACTCTTTCCCAACCCAAAAGATATTTATTATGCCGATGACCTGCTGGCTTTTAGTTCGCATGAATACCTGGAATATTACTTTGGTAAAAACAATGTAAAAAGCGATCTCTATTATTTTTCAAGTAATGAAATCGCTCATTGTTCGGTATTGTTTTTAAATACCAGGCGCCAGGTAGTTTTTATCTGGCGGGATGAACTAAACCGGTGTATAATCGACCGGCTTATATTTGGCGGTCAGCAAAAACTGGAAAGCTCACTCCACAGCAACCGGTTTATTGCAGAAAACAGTTGGGTATTTAAAAGTGGGATAAGGCCAGGGATGAGTTTATTGGAATTAAGAAGGTTGCATGGAAAGAATTTTAACTTTTATGGCGACAATTCCGGCAACTCAGGTTCCGTAATCGCTGATAACACGGGGAAACTCGATTTTAATAAAGAAAGTGTCACGCTGGGTTGCATGAACTGCTCCGATAATCGTTTTTCTACTTCGGCGCTGCTCTCTGCAGATGATGCGCTTGCCGATGAAAGAATTCTATTTGTTTTATCTATTTCGTTAAATGCGCTCTAAAATAATCATCTCCATTTCTACAACAGCCTCCCCAAACTGGCTGGCCGCCTGGCAGCCATCTTTATTGCAGGATGACGTTTGTAGTTGAAGGCCGGGCTTATCAACCATTTTTACTTTTTATTTTAAAGCCTTACTTTTACCCTATGCAAAAAAAGTTATTTCTCCTCGATGCATTTGCCCTCGTTTTCAGGGCGTATTATGCGTTGATCCGCAACCCCCGCATTACCAGTAAGGGTCGGAATACCAATGCACAGTTTGGTTTTACCAACACGTTGGTTGACCTGATTAATAACCAGAAGCCAACGCATATGGCAGTGTGTTTTGATACGCACGCTCTTACGGAACGGCACACCGATTTTGCTGATTACAAAGCCAACCGGCAGGAAACACCGGAAGATATTTTGTCGGCGGTACCTGATATAAAGCGGATCATTGAAGCCCTCAATATACCCGTGGTTGCAATTGATGGCTACGAAGCAGATGATGTAATTGGTGCCCTGGCCAAGCAGGCGGAGAAAGTGGGATACGAGGTTTTTATGGTTACTCCCGATAAAGATTACGGTCAATTGGTTTCTGAAAATATCAAAATTTACAAGCCACCTTACCAGGGAGGAAGTATTGAAATATTGGGGCCAACAGAAGTGTGTGCCAAATGGGGTATAAAGAATGTTAGCCAGGTAATTGATATTTTAGGATTGATGGGAGACGCGGTGGATAATATCCCCGGCATAAAAGGGATTGGTGAAAAAACGGCCGCTAAATTATTGGACGAATACGATACACTGGAAAACATACTGGAAAATGCGGACAAAATAAAGGGCTCTGTTGGCGAAAAAATAAGGGCAGGTAAAGAGTCTGCCATCATGAGTAAAAAATTAGCCACCATTATCACCAATGTACCAACCGAGTTTCATGAAGAAAATTTCAGGATAAAGGAGATGAACAGGGAAGCGCTGAAAGATGTGTTTATGGAACTGGAATTTAAAGCATTGAGTAAGCGAATTTTGGGTGAAGAGATTGTTTTGGAGTCCCAGCCTGCAGGTGAAGGCATCAATACACAAAAATCAACCGCAACAAACGGTCAACTTGATTTATTTGGTAATGCTGTAGCTCAGCCGGAATTAAAAGAAGTAAAAAGCAATGAAGAAGAAAGTGGCCCCGGTAACGATTTATTAGCTGACAGGAATATTAACAATACACCCCACACTTATAGTTTAATTCAAGCCGATGAAGACATTCAGTCATTAATCAGTAGCCTGTCAGCCCATACTGAAATATGTTTCGATACAGAAACAACCGGTATTGATGCCAATGATGCAGAACTGGTAGGATTGAGCTTTTCAGTTACTCCGGGTGAAGGTTATTACATTCCTTGTCCGGGTGATAAAGAAGGCTGTATAGCGCTTTTAAATAAGTTTCAGCCATTATTCACAGATGAATCTAAAACCTGGGTGGGGCAAAATATTAAGTATGATCTGCTGATGCTAAAGTGGTACGGCTTTACATTGAAGGGGAATATTTTTGATACCATGCTGGCGCATTATGTGCTGGAGCCGGAGGGTAAAAGAAATATGGATGCATTGAGTGCTAAGTACCTGGGGTATGCCCCGGTTTCCATTACAGAATTGATTGGCAAAAAGGGCAAAGGACAGGGTAACATGCGGGATGTGGAGTTGGATAAGATAAAGGAATATGCAGCAGAAGATGCTGATATTACGCTACAATTAAGGAATGTGTTTCTGCCGCAGCTAAAAACCAAAGCAGTAGAAAAAGTTTTTTACGAAGTGGAAAATCCCCTGGTGAAAGTTTTGACTGATATGGAATTTGAAGGGATACGGATTGATGAGCATTTTTTAAAAGAGTATAGCAAGCAACTGGAAGTAGAAGCAAAATTAAGTGAGGAAACTGTGTATGAACAGGCAGGCGTGCGGTTTAACCTGGCAAGTCCCAAGCAACTGGGGGAAGTGCTGTTTGAAAAATTGCAATTGGATCCAAAGGCAAAAAAAACCAAGACCGGCCAGTATGCAACCGGCGAAGATGTATTGGCAAAACTGGCGCATCAGAATAAAATTTGTGATGATATTTTAACCTTCCGGGAATTAACCAAGCTGAAGAATACCTATATCGATGCATTGCCCCTACTCATCAATAAAAAAACCGGCCGGGTGCATACCAGTTATGCCCAGGCCATAGCGGTAACGGGAAGGTTGAGCAGCACCAATCCCAACTTACAAAACATACCGGTACGAACTGAAAGAGGGCGGGAGATAAGAAAGGCGTTTATTCCAAGAGATGAAAACCATGTATTGATCTCCGCCGATTATTCGCAGATTGAATTGCGTATTGTGGCTGCCATTAGCGGGGATGTTAATATGTGCGAAGCGTTTAAAACCGGGAAAGATATTCATACAGCCACAGCGGCCAAAGTTTTTAATGTAGAAGAATCGGCAGTAACAAAGGAGATGCGGTACAAAGCCAAAAGTGTAAATTTTGGAATCATCTATGGACAGGGAGCTTTCGGGCTGGCAGAAAACCTGGGTATTTCCAGGTCGGAGGCAAAAGAGATCATTGACAATTATAAAAAGCAATTCCCCAATATTCAAAAATATATGGACGACACCATCAACTCTGCAAAAGAAACCGGCTATGTAGAAACCCTGATGGGGCGCAAGCGTTGGTTGAGGGATATCAATTCTGCCAATTTTACGGTACGGGGTTTTGCGGAGCGAAATGCCATCAACTCACCGATACAAGGCTCGGCAGCGGATATGATCAAACTGGCGATGATAAAAATCCACCATGAGTTTATCAAACAGGGTTTTAAATCGAAAATGCTGTTACAGGTACATGACGAACTGGTGTTTGATGCACATAAGGACGAGGTGGAACTGATTAAGCCGGTGATATTAAATTGTATGCAAACTGCACTGGCACTACCCAATGAAGTACCAACAGATGCGGAGGTTGGCGTGGGTGAAAATTGGCTGGAGGCGCATTAAAACAGAATTACCTGGTGAGTCAGCCCCAAAGGTTGGCTCACAGGGTAATTCTGTTTTAATGAACAGTATAGAACATAAATAAAAATATGCCTACACCTAAATCACTAAAAGCTACTTTTTATCCTAATGCCTTTTACCACATAGTATGTAAAAGCATTGATGGCCTTGTGCTTTTTCATGAAAGCAGCGACTATGAAGTATTTAATGATCGATTCAAAAAGTTTACGGGGGATTTTTTTGATGTTTGGAGTTTTTGCTTTATTCCTAATCATACACATCATATAATAAAGTTAAAATCTATCGAATCTGTCAATCAGTTTATCCATGAACTATCTCCCAATAACCGCACAGAAGCAATGATAGAATTTTATACCGAGAGCGACAATGAATTATTTTTTAATAAAATGATTGAGCGACAGATGAATAGCTTTTTGGTTTCTTATGCTAACTACATCAACAACAAATACAATCGTAAAGGAGGAATTTTTCAAAAGCCTTTTAAACGAATTGAAATAAAAGAGGAAGGCCATTTACAACAAGCAATAGTTTACACAAATGCAAATGCACAAAAGCATAAACTTGTCGATGACTATAAAGGTTTTACTTTTTCATCTTACTTAAGTATAATAAAAGAAGACAACTATTTTGTGGATACAAAAAATGTTGTTGAATTTTTTAATGGGTTAGAAAATTTCATTTCAATACATGAGCTGCAAGTAGCATATTTTTATCAGAAGGATTGGCCTTCTTCAAAATTAGAGTAACATTTTTCCCTGGTGGGCCACCCTTTGGGGGTGACTCACCAGGGAAAAAATGGGAATCACCAACATTAATTAAAATGGTAATACTAATTCAATGCAAAGACCAGGTGGGTTTGGTAGTGGCCATTTCATCGGTATTGGCAAAGCAGGGCATCAATATTGTTGCGATGCGGGAGCATGTGGATACGGTTGACAATCGTTTTTTTGTACGGGTGGTGGTTGAAGGAAAGGTGGATTTTTTACTACTGGAACACCAACTGAAAGCAGTTCTTCCTCCGGAAGCAGCTATAAAAGTAAACCCGCAACCCGAAAAAAAAGTGATAGTGCTGGTAACAAAAGATTACCACTGCCTCAGCGATATACTGGTTCGTAATTATTTTAAAACATTGGGCGCCACGGTTCAATGTGTTATCGGCAACCATACTACGCTGGAAGACATCTGCGACCGGTTTGATGTACCCTTTCATTTTATATCGCATGAAAATATAGATAAGGAAGATTTTGAATCCATGTTGTTGGAAGTAATTGAACAATATGAGGTGGATTACCTGGTGCTGGCAAAGTTTATGCGGATCTTATCGGCCGGATTTGTAGAAAAGTTCGCCCTGCAGATCATCAATATCCATCATTCGTTTTTGCCTGCCTTTGTGGGTGCCAGCCCTTATAAACAGGCTTATGAAAGAGGCGTAAAACTGATTGGCGCCACCGCACATTTTGTAACCAACCAGTTGGATGAAGGCCCGATAATTGCACAACAGATAATTCCTGTTACACATTCCTTTACTACTGCAGACATGGTTCGGTCTGGCAAAGAAATTGAAACCGCTGTACTGGCCAAAGCTTTACAGTTAGTGTTTGAAGACCGGGTATTGGTACATAAAAACAAAACGATTGTTTTTGATTAATTTTTGCCATTTAAATATTTAATGTTTTCACTAACAAAACGATTCCTATTTTTAGAGGTAACAAAACCATTAGTATTTATGAAAATCATCATGTCAGTTTTTTGCTCCTGTATTATTTTTAGTTCGGCTTATGCGCAAGGTGGGGCATCGGCACAAAAAATGGATTTTGAAAAGTACGATCCGGTTTCCACGCTGGTGGTACCGGAGCATGTAGTTGCTCATTCGAAATTCCCTTTTATTGATGTTCACAACCACCAGTGGGGAATGCCTACCCAGGATCTGTCATCGTTAATAAAAGACATGGATATTTTGAATATGAAGGTGATGGTAAACCTGAGCGGTGGCAGCGGCGATAACATACAAAAAGGAATAAAAAATGTAAAAGCCAGTTATCCCAACCGGTTTATCATTTTCGCCAACATAGAATTTAAAGGAATTGGCGAGCAGGGCTGGACCGAAAATGCGGTGAAGCAACTGGAAACCGATGTGAAAAACGGGGCCAACGGATTAAAAATATTTAAGAACCTTGGGTTTAATATAAAAGACAAGGATGGTAAAAGAGTACCGGTTGATGATCCGCGGCTGGATGCAATCTGGCAAAAATGCGGCGAACTGAAAATTCCGGTGCTGATACATACCGCGGATCCAAAGCCATTTTGGGATGAAACGGATGAGCACAATGAACGGTGGATGGAAATAGTAACACACCCGGGCCGTAAACGCGGGGCGGATAACCCGGTGCCCTGGGAAAAATTAATTGAAGAGCAGCATGCTATTTTCAAAAAACACCGCAACACTACTTTTATTGCGGCTCATTTCGGTTGGTATCCCAATGATTTAGCCAAACTTGGAAATTTACTTGACCAGTTACCCAATGTGGTGGTGGAATTTGGAGCGGTGATCGCTGAACTGGGCAGGCAGCCCGTCATGGCAAGGCAGTTTTTTACCAAATACCAGGACCGGATATTGTTTGGCAAAGACAGTTGGGTGCCGGAAGAATATAAAACTTATTTTCGTGTGCTGGAAACTTCGGATGAGTATTTTCCCTACCATAAAAAATACCACGCTTTCTGGAGAATGTATGGGCTGGGATTACCGGATGAAATTTTGAAGAAAGTGTATTACAAAAATGCATTGCGCATTATCCCTAATATTGATAAATCGTTGTTTCCGCAATAAGAAATGAGTGATGAATAATGAATGATGAGTCGATCCGTGGTGGGTGTCCCCACCCACCACTATTCCGCATAGTCAGAATGATGAGTTAAGAAAAATTAAAAACATGATATCCGATATTTTAAAGAAGAATAAACTAAGTGTAACCGATGGGCGTAAAAAAATATTGGAACTTTTTTTGAATAGTGATGGTGCATTGGCACATTCGGATATTGAAAAAGCTACCGGTGAAATTTTTGACCGGGTAACGGTATACCGTACTTTACAAACCTTTGTTGAAAAAGGTATTATTCATTTAATACCCACCACCGACAACTCTATTTTATACGCCTTATGCAAAGACAATTGCGAAGAGGGGCATCACCACGACAATCATGTGCATTTTATCTGCGATGTATGTGGCAAAACGATTTGCCTGGATGATGTAACCATTCCACATGTAAAGCTTCCCGTAGGTTTTACACCCAATCATGCCGAAATGGTGGTAAGCGGTATTTGTGATGATTGCAAATAAAAGCATAGAACTTTAATATTCTTGTAGTTCAATTACTGATATTGCGAATGGCGGAATGAAGTAAAAAGAATGAACCTATAACAAGTTCAGTAGCAATCTAAGTTCCCCCTTCGGGGGACAGGGGGCCTTACATTTCCCCCTTTACAAATTCCATCAATGTTTTTATCTGTTCAGGCGAAAAATCAAATTTTAAACCGGCAGTTTCAAAAAGCTGAGGTAATGTTTTGGTAGCTCCAAGACTAAGGGCATTGCAATAATCATCTAAAGCCTGCTCCCGGTTAAGTTTAAATTGTCTCCACATCCCAATGGCACCTAGCTGCGCAATTCCATATTCGATGTAATAAAAAGGCACTTCAAATAAGTGCAGTTGTTTTTGCCAGAGATTGCTGCGGAAATTTTCGAGTCCGCTATAGTCAATTACATTATCGCTGAATTCATTTAGTATTTCATTCCACCGGGTGGTTCTTTCTTCGATCGTATGAGCCGGGTTTTCATATACCCAATGCTGAAATTTATCAATAGTGGCTATCCAGGGAAAAATAGTGATTACTCTTTCCAGCTCGTATTCCCGGGCTTTTTTCAATTGCGACTCATCACTAAAAAACGCGTCCCAATGGTCCATACTGAAAAGCTCCATCGCCATACTGGCAACTTCCGCTATTTCCATCGGGTATTCTTTGAAACCATTGAGCGGTAAAGGATGCGCCAAAAAAGAATGAACAGCGTGCCCTCCTTCATGCACCATGGTTATCAGGTCCTGCATTTGCCCTGCTGCATTCATAAAAATAAACGGGGCGCCGCTTTCCGCCAGGGGGCAGTTGTATCCTCCGGGAGCCTTTCCCATCCTGCTTTCCAGGTCAAGATGTTTTAATGTGTTCATTTTGGCAAGACATTCTCCAAAAAAAGGCCGCAGTTTTGAAAAACAATCAATGGACTTACTGATCAACTCCTCACTGGTTGAAAAAGGCTGTAGTGTGGGGGAACCTTCGGGCTCAGCATCCAAATCCCAGGGCCGCAATTTTTCCAACCCTAATTTTTCCTTTTTCTTTTGATAGATCATGTTTACGAGTGGTAATACATGTTGCTTCACTGCTTCATGAAATGCGTAGCAATCTTCTTTCGTATAATCAAATCTTCCCAGTTCCTTAAAACGGTAATCCCGGTAATTGGTAAAGCCTGCATTCAGGGCCTCGGCATTTCGCTTTTCCAATAACTGGTTGTAAAGCTTATCCAGTTGATCTTTATCCTGTAATCTTCTTGCCTGTATTTTCCGGTAGGCTTCTTCTCTTAAATTCCGGTCATGGTTTTCCAAAAATTTGGTAGCCTGCTGAATCGTAAATTCCTTATCGTTAATATGGACGGTCATCTTACCGGAAATTACCCCAAACTGCTGTTGCAATACTGCCAGTTCGGCCTGGATCGGAATATTTTCTTCCCTGAATAACTCGATACTTTTGCGCAGGGTGCGCAGGTAGGTAAAATATTTGGTTGCATCCAGGTCTTTTGCCAGCGGATGGTTGATTAATTTTTTATTCAAAGCATCTGCAAGTGGCTGAATCTTCGGTTGCAATTCCATGCAATAAAAATTAAAAGCCTCTTCCAGTTCTTTGTTTGCAGTATCACAGGTCATTTTAATCTGCCGCCAGCAGGCATCTTCACTAACCACCGCCTCCAGTTCACTTTGATCCACCAGCCATTGTTCCAGACTTTCCTTTGTATCGATATTTCTATCCAATAAATTTTTAAAGAAAGGCTCAAGACTTTGCCAGTCAGTTACAACAAAATTGGCAGGAACAAAATGCCGTGGAATTTTTTGAATATCTGCGGTATACATGTAAATATATTGTTTGGTTTAAATAACACTACCGTAGCTGAAACAACTACGGTAGTAAGGCCCTAAATCCCTAAAGGGACTTTTGGAAGATCATTATAAATTGTTAAGCTTTAAATAATGAAAAGCTAGTCAAATTTTGGACTGCTGCTTAATCCCCCTTTAGGGGATAGGGGTGGCATCTTACGCCATCTTTCTCGGTGAATTTATCTTTTTAGGCGGGGCTGCTTTTACACTGGCCTGCTTGGGTTCATTTGCTTTGGCCTTCGGTGTTACCACATCATGTGCAGCACCATCCAGTTCATGATTTTCTGATAATTTAATTTCCACCTCATTGGAAGTCAACAACGCAAACCATTTCACCATCTTCTTCATATCACTTCCATATACCCGGTCAAAGTCCATATCGGGATATACTTTTTCGAAATATGCTTTAATGGCTTTTGCATCCGCCTTGCCATCGGGCAGCAGTTCTGTACTGGCTTTCATAGCGTTAAACACTTCCACCAGGTTCACATTATCTTTTGTTGTAAAAACTTCAATACTTTCCAAATGAGAAAAACTATGCAGGCGGGTGCTTACAAATTTGGTGCTTTTATCTTCCAGTGATTTCACAATTCCTCCATCTGCTTTCGAAGACATTAATTCGTATAAACCGCCTAAGCCGGTTACTGAAACGAGTCTGTTATATTCCATATTCTCCATATTTTTTTAGGGTTGCAAGTTAGCAGTAAAAATGCAAAACAGGTCACAAAATTCAGGATCACTTTTTTGATTAAAGGGTACTCAATTAGCCAAAGTGCTGCTTTGCCGGCAAACAAACTGCGTTTTTTATTTGATAAAAACCAGTTGAATGATGAACAAGGTATTTAATTATTATAAAATTTAGCGCTCCTATTTTTTTCCATTTATTTGTTCGTACAGATCATGTACATCTTCCAGTTTAAACAGTTGTGTACCCTCATTCATTGTAGCTGCTGATCCGCAGGCTACCCCAAAATTGATTACCTGCTGCAGGGGCTGCTTTTGCTGCAACATATAAGTGATGCCCGCCACCATACTATCTCCTGCTCCAACCGTACTTCTCTTTTTTACAGGCGGGGCAGCGGCAAAATATTTTTTCTCGCCGGTTACCAGCCAGGCGCCATCCGGGCCCATTGAAACTGCAATGAGTTCTGCAAATCCATCCCTCACAGCTTGTTGTGCCGCATCGGGTACTTCATTGGCTCCAAGTCTCGTGATGGCCAGCATTTTGCAGAGCTCTCCAATATTGGGTTTTATTAAAAAAGCGTGTTTTCCCTGCAATGCCTGCAAGGCAGGGCCGGAGGTATCCACAATACACTTTGCACCTACCGAATTGGCTGTTTTTACAATAAGCCCGTAAAAATAGTCGGGTAAACCGGGTGGTAAACTGCCGCTTGATACCACATATTCAGGGCTAAAAGATAAAATATCATCAATCAAATCTTTTACCACCTGCTGTTCAATCGATCTGCCGGGAAAAGTAAACCTGAACTGGTTATTGGTTTCAGATTCCAGTACTACCCAGTTTTCCCTTGTTTCAACGGCGGAATTGATGGAGTGAAACTGAATATCTTCTTTCGCCAGCAATCCCTTCAGCATTTCCCCGTTGTGGCCACCAGCAGGAAATAGTGCAACCGAAGAAGCTTTCAGCTTTTTTAAAGCTTTACTAACGTTAATACCCCCTCCGCCGGGTTCGTTAAAAACTTCAGTACAACGTTGTTTGGCTTCAGGTTGTATTAAATCAGTAGTGGTGCTTTTATCAATTGCGGGATTTAAAGTAACAGTTACAATAATGCTGTTGGTCATTGCTATATCAATTTTTTGTATTCAAATATTATTTACCATAATCATAAGGTTTATATGGTTCGGCGCAAAGGTCGCCAACTACTTTCATTAATTGGTTGTTTGCAAAAAAGGATTCTTTATGATTTTTATCATCTTGTTTTTATTTAAATGTCAAATTAAAAATAAAACTCCGCCTGTTTTTCTCACCAGTAGCGTCTTATTTATTAGTTAAAAAAAATTTTATGATTAGAAATTTAGGGGTATTACTGATTTTCAACCTTTTTGTAATTGCAGCCACTGCACAAACCTCCGGTATTAAAGGTGTATTAAAGGATGAAGCAGATAACAAACCTGTTACCGGAGCTACAGTAGTCCTTTTTTTACAAAAAGACTCACTGCAGGCAGATAAGAAAAGTACAGTAACGGATACCAAAGGTGGTTTCGAATTCACCGGGATTGCTAATGATAAATTTACAGTTGAAATTAGTTCTGTTGGTTATGAAAGGATTAGGCGGATAATATCCACTGCGGGCGGAATACAAGATCTGGGAACGATTCGCTTTACTAAACGAGGGAAAGACCTGGAAGGAGTAACGGTAATTGCACAGGCACCTCCGGTAGTTCAAAAAGGAGATACTTCACAGTTTAGCGCCAGCCAGTTTAAAGTAAACCCGGATGCAACAACCGAAGACCTGATTAAAAAAATGCCCGGAATTACTGTAGACAGAGATGGAACGGTGACCGCCCAGGGTGAGCAGGTAAAGAAAGTTACTATTGATGGAAAGGATTTTTTTGGAGACGACGCTTCGGCAGCATTAAAAAATCTTCCATCTGAGGTAGTAGATAAAATACAGATATTTGACAGGCTGAGCGACCAGGCCCAATTAACCGGTTTTGATGATGGTAATTCCGTAAAAGCATTAAATATTGTTACTAAATCGGGTATCAAAAACGGGCAGTTTGGGCGTTTGTTTGCGGGATATGGTACCGATGACCGGTATAGCGCCGGTGGAAATATCAGTTTTTTTAAAGGTAACAGGCGTATTTCGCTGGTTGGAAATTTCAATAATATTAACCAGCAAAATTTTGGTTCGCAGGATCTGTTGGGCCTTACCAGTAGTGGTGGACGTGGCGGCGGTGGCGGCAGAGGAGGTGGCGGTAGAGGCGGCGGCGGTGGATTTGGTGGCGGTATGGATAATTTTACCGTGGGACAAGCCAGCGGCATCAGTAAGACAAATGCATTTGGTATTAATTACAGCGACCAGTGGGGCAAAAAAATGAATGTATCCGGTAGCTATTTTTTTAATAACAGCACCAATAATAACAACTCCCTTGTAAATACGGAAACACTGGGCGACCGTAAACAATTCTCTTTTCAGAATACTACCAGTAACACAGATAATACCAATCACCGAATCAACATGCGGCTGGAATATAAAATAGATTCCAGCAATTCCATTTTTATTATTCCAAGTATCAGCTTTCAAAGTAATAACTCTACATCACTTTCTTCTTTGCAAACGTTAAATGGATTGAGAGATTCCGTAAATAATTCTATAGCCAATTCTATGGCAGACAGGAACGGGTACAATATCAGGAACAATATTATGTATCGCCACTCTTTTCCTAAAAGGGGCCGCAGTTTTTCAATTGGCATCAACACAGGCTTTACAAAAAATGATGGTGAAAGCATCATAGACGCCAAGTATCGTTTTTACGACAAGTTTGGTGGGTTTGCAAACGATTCAACCCAAAACCAGTTTATTGATAATGCAACCGACGGCTATAATTATGGCGCCAATATCGCCTATACCGAGCCGGTTGGAAAAAAGGGGCAGTTGCAATTTGATTACACACCATCCATACAAAAAAATAAGGCCGACCAGCAAACCTTTTTATTTGATGTTGACAAATATTCTAAGTTTGAAAGCAAATTATCGAACCAATTTGATAATACCATTACCACCAATAATGCCGGCATCAGTTACCGGTTGGGCCAAAGCCGCGATGACCAGTTTTCTGTTGGCGTAAATTTTCAAAATTCCAAATTAGAAAGCCAACGCATCTTTCCAACTAAATCATCGGTCAACCAATCATTCTCTAATATATTGCCCAATGTGCGGTGGATGAGAAAATTATCAACCACATCCAACATCCGGGTATTTTACAGGGCCTCAACCAATTTCCCTTCGGTAAATCAATTGCAGGATGTGGTAAACCTTAGCAACCCGTTACGGGTAAGCAGTGGTAACCCGGATTTGAAACAGTCCTATACACATTTTCTTGCGGGCAGGTACATGTACACCAATTCAAAAACCAGCCGCAGCTTTTTTGCGAATGTGATGCTGCAAACCGCCAGCGATTATATTTCCAATGCAACCTATATTGCCTTCGCTGATTCAGCCATTCAGCAAAACCTGGTGTTAAAATCAGGGTCGCAGTTAACCAAACCTGTTAACCTGGATGGGTATAAAAGCCTGCGAACATTTTTTACTTACAGCCTGCCGGTAAAGCCGATTAAAACAACCGTTAATTTAAATGCAGGTTTCAGCTATTCCAAATTACCGGGACTGGCGAATTACATGACCATTACTACCAATAGTTATGCTTACAATACCGGCATTGTGCTGGCAAGTAACATCAGTGAGTTTGTGGACTTCAACTTATCATATAATGCAAATTTTAATGATGCTCAAACCATACCTGACAACGGCTCTAACACAAAATTTGTAAACCAGTCTGCAGGACTGCAGTTAAACCTGTTAAGCAAGAAAGGATGGTTTGTTCAAAACGATGTATCCAATCAAACCTACAGTGGTTTGTCGGGCGGCTTTAACCAAAGCTATTGGTTGTGGAATGCGGCAGTCGGTAAAAAATTCGGCGCCAAAAAAGCAGCGGAATTAAGATTATCCGTATTTGATTTGCTCAAGCAAAATCAAAGTATAGTAAGAACCGTAACAGGTGCATATATAGAAGATAGCCAAAGCCAGGTATTACAACAGTATTTTATGCTTACATTCAGTTATAGTTTGAAGAATTTTGGTGTAGCCGCAAGGCCATCTGGTGGCAATTTTCAAAACAGGGAAGGAATGATGGGCAGGCCGGGTGGTCCGGGTGGTATGAATCCTTCCTTTTAAGTACTTTTAGATTGGATTAATAAAATGCATGTGGTAGACCAATCGGAAGTGTTAATTACTAAACTAAAGCAGGGAGATCAATCGGGATTTACCGCTGTTGTGGATTTGTACCAGGATATGGTGTACAATACTGCTATTGGCATCGTTCAAAATGCAGATGATGCAGATGATATAACGCAGGAAGTATTTGTACAGGTTTACCTTTCTATCAATTCATTTAAAGGAGAATCTAAATTATCGACCTGGCTTTACCGCATCACCATTTCGAAAGCGCTGGATCATGAGAAAAAGAAGAAAAGAAAAAAAAGATTTGGATTTGTACAGAGCCTGTTTGGAAGTGGAAATGATGAACGACATCACCCGGTAGAATTCAATCATCCCGGTGTGCAATTAGAAAAAAAGGAGAGTTCCGGCGAATTGTTAAATGCACTCACTCAACTGCCCGAAAAACAACGAATTGCTTTTACCTTGCATAAATTAGAAGGGCAAAGCCACCAGGAAATTGCGGCAATAATGAACACGAGTTTGTATGCAGTAGAATCTTTGATGGGCAGGGCTAAAGCCAATTTAAAAAAAATATTGCATAATTATTACCAGCAAAAATTTTCGGACCAATAAAAAATCCGTTATGAATAAGAATAGAAATATTGAACAATTAATTGAAGAAGCAATGGGCAGCCTCGACCATATTGACCGGGCTAGTCCAAAGCCGTTTCTTCTTACACGTATTCGTGAAAGAATCAATAGAAAGAATGTAACAGTTTGGGAAAAGGTCAGTTGGCTGATCGGGCGCCCCTCTATTGCCATACCCGGCCTCGTGATATTGATCGTATTAAATGTACTGGCAGTTACATTTAACAAGGAAGATAGTTTAGCAACCACATCAGAACAGGTTGCTTCTTCTGCTGATGAGTTCAATTTTACTGTAGCCACCATTTATGATATAGAAAATACAGAACCATAATGATAAACGATCAAAATAAAAGTAAGGTCTTCCTGGTGATTATTGCCATACTGTTGATTACAAATATTGCCATGCTGATTTTTTTCTTACAGAAAAAAGAGGCGCCAAGGCAAGCCAACCGGCCTGACAGGAAAACTTATATTTCAAATTTTTTGAAAAATGAAATCGGTTTTAACCAGGCACAACTGGTACAGTATGATACCCTAAGCAAGCAGCAATGGGAAAAAATGTCCCTCTTTTTTGAAACGATGAGGAATAAAAAAAGTGAGCAGTTTAAAGAATTGGTAGCAGGTGATTTCAATGACTCAGTGATTAACCGACTTGCTGAAAAATCTGCTTCCTCACAGAAGTCGATGGAGGTTAATATGCTTACTCATATAAAAAGTATCCGGCAGTTATGCACACCAGCGCAACGACCGGCATTTGATTCTTTGTTTGTAAAAGTATTTAACAGGAGAGGCAGCGAGGGAAGAAAAAAACAATAAACAAAAAATGACCGCCTGTTTTTTCAGGTCGTGTCGTCCAATTAAAAAATCTCTTAACGCTTAAATAAAAAGTAACATGAAAAAACAATTTGTTTTAATGGTATTTGCAGCACTTTTTAGTATCACCGCGGCAAATGCACAAGGCGGCGGCGGCGGACAACGCCAAACACCGGAAGAAAGAACCAAGGCAACCATGGAGAAACTGGCAGTATTAAATTTAGCTGCTGATGCAAAAACAAAAACCGAAGTCGTGATCAGCGATTTTAACAATGCCCAGCAAAAAGCAATGGAAGAAATGCGTGCCAGTGGTAATATGGACAGGGATGCAATGATGGCAAAACGCAAAGAACTCGCAGATGCAAGAGATGCAAAATTGAAAGCTATTTTTACTGAAGAACAAATGAAAAAATGGAAAGACGAGATTGAACCATCTTTAAGACCACAAAGAGGAAATGGTGGACAGCGTTCCAATTAACAAATAGTTAGGTTTTGGTAAAGTTAGCCCTGCTTCTGGCGGGGCTTCTTATTTTTTATTAATAAGGCACTCTTCAAATGAAGAATGCCTTAAAAAAACATGTTGAAAATTATACCCATGCCTGATTAACAAACCTTACAATCAGCCTCTGCGCATCTTTTTCATACTATCCCTTTCCATCTTAAAAAGCCGGCGCTTGCTACTACAACCAAACCAAACAATATTACTCCTGATGGCGAATGTTCTTCCGTAGATTGTTCCTGATTATATTCCGGCAATAAGCCTGCGTAACTAACTGCTTCATTATCCGCTTCATCATTTTCCAGTGCAATATCATCCTGCCAGTTATCGATGTTTTTACCAGTAAGCGTGGTCAATTCTTTCAACTCATTCTTTCTTCTCTTTTTCAGATCCTGTAAATATTTCCTGCCGGCATCACAATTTAAATCGCCGGTAGCTGGATGAGTGATGATATACCTTGCCTGGAAGCTGGCTGTATTGGGTGTTACCTGGAACATCAGATCCTGTGGAAAACTCTGGCGGTTATACCTGAAATGTAACCTTGTAAAATACACTTTGTTATTGCCCGGATTCTCCATCTCCGTATCTACGTCGCTATAGTCATCCCAATTGGGTTGAAGCCACCAAACACCCGACTGTACAATCTCCTGTTGGGTAGGTGGATTACCAACGCAGGGATCACACTTTACATAATTGGCAGGGCTTACATCCCAGGCATATTCTAAAAAGCCAATACTCCTGTTTTCCCGTTCGTACTGGTGGGTAAACAGGTTGCTATAAAAGGCGCCAAAATTTTTCTTTACAAACAGGGGTATTTTATTACCTGTCGTAATTTCAACATTCCGGTAGTTGGTACATTCAATCCTGCCCTTACGGGTAAACGCATATACTACCAGGTCCTGGTCGCCATCTGCATTGGCCATTCCCAAACGGATCGGTAACATAAACTTTGCTGAACTGAAACTGATCTGAAGAGGCCGTAAAAAATTGCCTGGAAGTTTTTTCTTTTCCTGCTCATTTACCTTCACTACAAAGAACTTTAAATTACTTTTGATATAAGGAGCCAAAACCTCTTCAGCGTTTGTTGGAATCTTATAACCATTCATGGTAAGCCATTCCTTTAACCCGGTACTTTCTTTGGCGCTGAGTATTAAAATATCATATTCACCCACCAGGTATTTAGCCTCTACTTTTACACCTGTTGACTTTCTTTTGTTTAGAGTCATCCCTGGTACAGCGCCTGATAGTGAAGGTGCCATATTCATTGCCATATCCATTTCTTTATATTCATTGCAGGGATTCTCATCATAATACTCCACCAACCTGGGAGCACTATAATCATTCAGGCGTTGAAAAATTCCCTGGTCTACCACATGAATATCATTTTTCTTCAATACCACCGGTACCGGTACTACCATGGCAAAGTCTTTTGTATCTCCCTTAAAATCGTTGTACATAGTGATGATGTTCCTGTTGCCATCTCTCACCAATATTACCTGGCTGGTTTTGTTTTTGATGGTTCCATCGGCTTTGCTTACATAAAAGCCACAAAAGGAATACAACATCGGAGACGCACCGATGATAACTGCGAAGATGATTAGTTTACTTTTCATATTGTTATGTTTTAATTGTACGACGAACGTTTAGGAATGGATTAAACCTGTGCCGGCCATATCAGCATTTGTGATACGCTTTGGCCTGTTAAACCCATCGTGATGAGCGAACAGATTAATGGATATGATTTTAAAAAAGTACCCAGCGAAAATTCACGCCTAATTTGTGCTGAGATTTAAAGAGGGCCTCCACTCAAAAACTTTCCACCTAAAAATATTGTCCAGTAACGGAACAAAGGGTTGAGCAAAAACCAACACCCAAATGGGCGCTCCGTTCACAAAATTGAAGGTGGTTAAATAGAAGGCAACCAGTGCCATAAGCGTTGCCCAAACAACTCTTGCGACCCAATGATTGGGAGTGGTTTTAGGATCTGTAATCATAAAAAAAGAAAACAACAGCAGGCTGCCGGTACTGATGGATTGAACAAAAAAATCAACCGGCCAGCCGAGAAAGATAATTTGGCGAAAAAACAACAGCAGTCCAAATGTTCCTAAAAAAGCAAGGCTCACATCCAGCTTTTGTACCCTTGTAACCACAATCAAACCCAGGCAAATAGTACCAAAAAGTAGCACCATATTACTACCCCATTGCCCGGTACTGATCCAGGCGTTATTTGTTAACAAAATAGTGGTAACAATGCCCAGGGCAGATGGATTGAAAATGTGTTTTCCGTTTACCCGGATGATATATTTTGAAACGATCGAAACAAAAGCTGCAAGTACCGCAATTTCAAAATGATTGGTTTTTAGCAGTAGTGATAAGCCAAAAGAACTGATCAATACTGAGGGAATTCCTGTACTGAATTTAGTCCACCAGGGTGTTGAAAAGCTCCTGCACTGGTAGTTTTTAAAGATTATTTCACATACAAATTGCGTGCTGATGCCAATAGTGAAATACGTTGCATACAGCCACCAATCAGCATTCCAGTGCAGGTAAAAAATGCCGTAAGCAAGAAAAATAGTTTGGAAAATGATTTGAAAATACCGGGCATCTTTAAAAAAATACAATTGCATACAAACGGTTTTGTATTGAGATGCAGGAGTCAAAAAAATTACATAAATATTTTTTACCCTTCTGAAGAATAAAAATCCAAAACGGATTCATATGAATAAATAGCATTAATCGGGAACTTCTTTTTCAGTTGAAAAAAAATGAATTTATATAGAGATACGAGGGAATATATCCGGTAATTTTCTATTAAAAACCAGTTACACAATTTATACGACCGAAGTAAATAGTACCAGATAAAAAACTTATTTTTAAGCAAATTCCAATCGTCCTCTTTCGGTCATCAGGAGGAAATGGAAACAGCCGGATAAGTCCCTTAAACCTCGTTGCGGTAAATAATAAAAATTCGCCTTTAATCGCAAAGAGATTTTCATTCAATTATTCTTTGTCAGCCATCCAATATCAAATTACATCCATGTTATTTTTTAACAATCAAAAAGTTGGTTATGAAAAAAATTACTCTTTTCCCACTCTTGTTTCTTTCCTTTTTTTCCATGGCCCAAACTACATCGGTAGGTATTGGAACCACTACACCCAACAGTTCCTCCATACTCGACCTTGGCCCAAGTGCAAAGCCTTTTGTACTACCGAGGCTAACATTAACACAGATGAATGCGGTAACCAGCCCGGTGCAGGGTATGCTTATCTACAATACTACCGAGCACCAGTTGTATGGTTATATGCGTTACCGCACATCTTTGATAATAAATCAAAGCCCTAATCGCTGGCAGCCCGTTTCTACAGGTCCACGGATGCTGGCATGGGGAGTGGTGGACAGTTTTGGTACAGAAATAAATGGCAGCCTCACTTATTCAGTAACATGGGATGCCACCAATCATTGGTACCGGCTTTCGCTAACCAATCCACATGACTATTATAAAGACAGTATGTTGCTGATGGTGACAGCGGTGGGAAACGGGTCTTGGGACCAGGCAGTTTCAACCGGTGAACTGATTGAAGCTGGTGGGCGACTGGCTAGTATAAAATTTACAGATGTATCAAGGATTGCAGGTGGGTTTAATACCTTAGAAAGCAGGCGAAGAAGCGGTTTTCATTTTACTTTATATGATTTGCGAAAGACACCCTATTGACACATTCTTTACCCACCCATCCATTCTTTAAAGTCAGCCACATTTTCCTGGCTTATGATTACTTCCTCATTAATGGCGGGTATTACTTCGATCAGTAATTTACTTTTTGGATAGGTTTTTATTTTTTTTATCGCGGTAATGTTAATAAGATATTTTCTGTTGGCCCTGTAAAATTGTACCGGGTCAATTTCTTTTTCAATGTCAGCCAGCGATTTATCCAGGATAAATTTCTGATTGGTATTTTCTACCATACACACGAGTTTGTGTGTAGCATAAAAAAAAGCAATGTCTTCCGTTTTGATGGTGATGTAATCTGACCCTCTTTTTACGAGGAACCGCTTTTTATATCTATCCTTTGATGGTGCCTGCTGCCCTTGAATCAATTGCTGAAAATTGGCTGAAAAATATTGACGGAGTGAGTGATATTTTTTTAAGGCACTCTCCAGTTTCTCCTGCTTAATGGGTTTTAATAAATAGTCAATGCTGTTGTATTCAAATGCTTCCTGCCAATACTCATCGTATGCAGTGGTAAATATAACCGGGCAACTGATGGTTACCTGGTCAAAGATCTTAAACGATAAACCATCTGATAATTCAATATCCATAAATATCAATGCAGGTATTGAATGGCTTTTTAACCATGTTACAGCGGTTTCTACGCTTCCTAAAATAGCCAGCACTTCAATACTATTATCATACTGGATAATGGCACTCCGTAATTTTTCGGCAGCAGGCTTTTCGTCTTCTATAATAATCACCTTCATAAAAAGTACTGGTGTTTAGTTAGGTGTAATATGACTCAATATAATAGCACGAATTGGATGCACGAATTAGAAATTAAGAAATAAGCACTGTATTAATTCGTGTAATAAAATAAATTATACGCCCATTCATTGTTAACATAGCACTAGTCAATTTTTAGCAGGGGCAGATACACAATGAATTTATTGTCTTCTTCCATTACCGTAATGGCTTTATCCGTTGTCAGTTTATAGCGTTCACTCAAATTACGCAATCCAATTTTTGAGGAGGATTTTCGCAGCGACTTTTTTTTCATGAGGTTAAAAATAACCAGCATTTCGTCCTGTAGCACGATATGTATCTCTAAAGGACTATTATCGGAAAATTCATTGTGCTTGATCGCATTTTCAACTAAAATCTGTAAAGAAATAGGAGGAATTAAATACCGGTCATATACCTCTTCCGGAACGGTTAAATTCATGCTAACCGCATGTTCGAACCGGATTTTTAACAGGGAGAAATAGTCTTGTAAAAAAACAAGCTCTTCTTTTAGTAAAACCAGGTCGCGGGCCTTGTTGTGCAAAATATACCGGTACACATCGGCCAGGCTGTCATTAAACTGCAAGGCCTTCACCGGTTTGTTTTCAATTAAATGACTCAATGTATTTAAGGAATTAAAAATAAAATGCGGGTCAATTTGATTTTTCAATGCTTCCAGCTCCGCCTCGGCTTTTGCACGTTCCAGTTGTTCCCTGTTAATTTTATCAGCCGCCATATCTCTTACAGCAAATACCGTTTCGTATACATTCACTAAAAAAAACACCGCACCGGTAATAAT
The DNA here is from genome assembly GCA_031424955.1 of Ferruginibacter sp. Lineage (GTDB taxonomy): Bacteria > Bacteroidota > Bacteroidia > Chitinophagales > Chitinophagaceae > Ferruginibacter. The sequence continues at coordinate 56,112 of JANPIJ010000022.1, forward strand.
GATTGCAGATAATTTTACTACGTGCCAGTTTACTATGCCATCCAGGAAAATATGGTACCAGGCTACCAGCATCAACACGCTAACGGGTACACAATAAAACGGAATGGTAACGATAATTGCCAAAACTTTTTTTACGGGTTTGTTCAGCCAGTCAAAATAACTTCGGAGCGTAAAGTGTAAAAAGCGGGTGCCTTCATAAATAACAAAAGCAATTAGTATGGTATAGGCATAACTGAATTTAATTTGCCAGTTGGAAAAGCCGGCGTGCGGTACCATTTGAGTTATTAAAGGAATAGAAATGCCAAAGAAGGGAATCAGGAGCACTCTTATGCCGATATCGTTTATCCGCTCCCGGTTACTTGCAAACTTCGTCGGGTAATTTTTCAGTTTTATCGGCATAGTTGAAGGCTTTATCCCGCTTACAATTGTAAATGTAAAGTTTGTGAATTAGTTTAGGTATTCAATAATTTTTTTAATCCTCAACAACTTAATTATGGACATGTCATCGATCAATTGGTTAGCCGTGCTGGTAGCCGGAATTTCGGCGTTTGTATTGGGTGGTGTTTGGTATTCACCGGCACTATTTGGCAATAGCTGGATGGCCGAAAATGACCTTAGTATTGAGAAAATAAAACAAGGTAATATGCTAAAAATTTACGGCATCGCCTTTATTCTTTCATTGGTGATGGCGGCTAATCTTGCCATGTTCCTGGCGGATGGGCCATCTGCCTGCCCGGCAGACTGTGTTCAAAAAACAGATGTTACCTGGGGTGCGATTGCAGGTTTCCTGGCCGGTATCTGGGTATTTTGTGCAGTGGCCATGCATGGGTTGTTTGAACATCGCAGCTGGAAACTAATTTGTATCAATGGTGCCTATAGCCTGGTGGGTTTGACTTTAATGGGCGCCATCATTGGTTTGTGGCGATAAATATAATCTGTTACCAGCCTGTTACTACCCGGTTTCATTTAAAACCCTGCTGCAACGGTAAAAAAGCAGTTTTTAATTTTTTTATTCTAAGTGACAAACGGTTTAGAAATAGCAATATTTTTTTAGAACTTTAAGCGAAAATATAAACCGCAAATCATTTTTGCAAGTCAATATATAAAGGAGCTTATCGATAGCATAATTTTTTTCAACTTCTCTTTTATTTTTTAACAAGACAAAAATTAAATTCATGAACAATGCAATTAGCTGGTTTGAAATTCCGGCAACTGACCTGGAAAGGGCACAAAAATTTTATGAAGCTATCTTTGAAATCAGTATGATTCCCATGGATTTGCCAAATATTAAAATGCGGATGTTTCCTTTGGATGACATGATAAATGGGGTTGGCGGTGCAGTGGTAGATAGTGGCGGATTTCATAAACCTTCATCTACAGAAGGCCCGCTGGTTTATTTGAATGGAAACCCGGATGTTCAGCAGGTATTGGATAAAGTAGCCGCCGCCGGAGGAACGATCATGGTGCCAAAAACGGAAATATCTCCTGAATATGGTTATATGGCAGTTGTACTGGATACAGAAGGTAACCGTATCGGATTGCATTCTGTACCACAATAATGTATTATAAATGGGAAAGTATTTATTGGTTATTGCCGCCATTGTAATTTATGCAAATGCAACTGCACAAGCAGATAATTTTAACTGCCAAAAGGAAATTAATGAAGCGGTGTGGAAGCCTTTTGTAAAACATCTTTTGTCGGGAAACAACCGCGACTTTCGTGCGCTGCATAGCAAAAGAATTACCCGGGTAGAGATTGATCAAAACATTTTGCAGGACTATGAAACATATTTTCCGGCAGATAAACGAAATGATACTATCTCATCCAGGACCAGTGTTTCCAGAACCTTTGAATTGCGTTTTGATAAAAGGATCTGTAATGGAAACAAAGCCTGGGAAACCGGTTATTATAAAGGCTCTGTAACAGAAGCGGGGAAAGAAAGCAGGGTTTATTACGGGCGTTTTTTTGTAGTACTTGAAAAGGAAGAAGGCGTTTGGAAAATAATAGCAGATGCTGATACTGCGAAAGACGCCACTGCCGGCAATTTTGATAAAGCCGCTCCCGTTGAGTAAATAAGTTCGCAATGTACATTCACTAAAAAAATGAACCATTATGGATACTTATAACTGGACCAGTTTTAAGGTACGAATCAATATCAAAGCTACCATTGCAGCAGTGTATGAAATGTGGGCAACATCCGCAGGAATAGAAAAATGGTTTTTGCGCCAGTGTGAAATCATGAACGACAAAGGCCAGGTAAAAGGAGGAATGAATTTAATTACAAAGGGTGACCGCTTTCTTTGGAGATGGTATGGTTACCCGGACGAAGTACTTCAGCGGGGTGAAGTATTGGAGGCAAATGGTACTGACCAACTCAGCTTCACCTTTGGGCAGGAAGGTGCGGAGGATCTGAATTGTACTGTAAAAATGTATGCAGAAGAAGGAGAAAATATTTGCGAAATTGTACAGCAGAATATCCCGGAAAATGAAAAAGGGAAGAGCTATTATCATGTAGGATGCCTAACCGGATGGACATTTTTCCTGGCTAATTTAAAAAGTATACTGGAAGGAGGTATTGATTTAAGAAATAAAAATGAACGCCTGCAAAAAATGCTTAACGCTTAAATTAATAGCATATCTTTTACCCGAACTATAAATTATTTTTATGCAATCAGCCGCAACATCTGTTGACCAGTATTTAAAAGAATTGCCTCCGGAGCGACTGGAGCCAATGACTAAACTCAGGAAGGAAATTTTGAAAAACCTGCCTAAAGGCTTTAAGGAACAAATGAGCTATGGTATGATGGGATATGTGGTACCTCATTCCCTGTTTCCCGGAGGATATCATTGCGATCCCAAACTTCCCCTTCCGTTCATGAATATTGCTTCACAAAAGAATTTTATAGCCATCTATCACATGGGTATATATGCTGATAAAAACCTGCTTGACTGGTTTGTGGGGGAATTTGCAAAACACTCGACAACTAAATTGGATATGGGTAAAAGTTGTATCCGTTTTAAAAAGCCGGAAACGATACCCTATAAACTAATTGGCGAACTGGCAGGGAAAATGACGGTGGCAGATTGGATTAAGCGGTATGAAGAAAATTTTATAAAACAAAAATAGTTGTATGCCTTACAACGAAAAACTGGCAGACCGGGTAAGGGCAATCATTTCTGAAACCCAGGATAAGGTAGAGGAGAAAAAAATGTTCAGCGGCGTATGTTTTATGGTAAATGATAAAATGTGCGCCGGTGTCCAAAAGCAGCGACTGATGTTGCGCCTTAACCCTGATATTTTTGAAACGGTGGTGGAAAAGGAGGGTTGTACCGCGATGGATATGAACGGTAAGGTGATGAAGGGCTATGTGCTTATCGATGAAACAGCATTAACCACCAAAAAGAAACTCGAATACTGGATAAAGCTGGCGCTGGATTTTAATCCATTAGCTAAAGCAAGTAAAAAGAAAAGCAAATGAAAAGCACGATGGCCATCATTTTAATTTGCGTTGCCTGCGCCGCATTAGGGCAAAAAGAAAGCAAACGGGATCAAAATTTTAGTCAGTTGTATATTTTGCAAGGCACATGGATAATGAAAACAAAAAAGGGTGCAATTGGGGAAGAATGGGTAAAGATGACCAACGATTATTTGCAAAGCCGGGGCTTTATGATAAGGGGTAACGATACCATCACCACCGAAAGAGTAGCTTTGAAAAATACAACAGAAGGAATTTTTTACACTTCAACGGTTGAGGACCAAAACAACCGGCAACCCATCGCATTCAGGCTGACATCTGCACTTAATAATACTTTTGTATTTGAAAATCCAAAACATGATTACCCTAAGAAAATTACTTACCTGTTTGTAAACAAAGATTCCCTTCATGCATGGATAGATGATGGAAAGGAAATGCCGGAAAAGAAGTCAATGTTTAAATATAGCAGGCAAAAATAACCAATATGCAAACCAATTCCTTCACTATAATTTTAGCGTATGAGTACCGACACAGTAAAACAAGCTGAATTAAACCAGGTAAAAAACCTGGAAGAAAAAACAGGAAAGAAAATGGAAGAATGGATAGCCATAGCCAATGGCAGCCAATTGGAAAAGCATGCGGAAATATTGAACTACCTTAAAACGGTACATGGTATCGGTCATGGGTATGCAAACCTTGTGGTGCATTACGCAAAACAAAGCCATGCCGGCGCTACCGAAAATCCGGAAGATTTAATTACAGAACAATATAAGGGAAAGGAAGACCTGAAACCCTGGTATGACAAGCTGATGAAGGAAATAAATGAATTTGGAAAAGATATAGCCGTTTCTCCCAAAAAAGCATACGTGAGTATAAGAAGAAAAAAACAGTTTGCCATTATTCAACCCTCTGTAAAAACAAGACTGGATGTTGGGTTAAATATCAAAGGGGTTGCGGTAACCGGCAACATAGAAGCAGCAGGAAGCTGGAACAGCATGTGTACCCATCGTATAAAACTAACCGATGAAAAGCAGATCAGCCAGGAATTGATCAACTGGATTAAACAGGCATATGAACAGGCAGGCTAATATAGCGAATAGATTATTTTCATGTAGTTGCTGCTGTGATAGAACAAAATCATTTCTCCACCATTTCTTTTAATACCTCCTCAATCCTTTCTTTCAATTCTTCGTAAGGGGTATAGCCCTGCGCCAGCAGATGAAATTTTGTTTCACTTACCTGCATCAATACAGCGGGGTAGCCCGTTACTTGTAGTTGTTTGCATAGTGCAAATTCATAGTATGCCATTTCTTTGTATTCTTCACTTTTTAATTTGCTAAAGAAAGTTTCCTGCTGTATGGAATATTTTTCCAGTAAATGCAGGTAGGCTTCGTCATCGCATAAATCCCTGCCTTCAAAATGCAATGCATATTGAAGATCGGTGGCGAATTCAATTTGTCTTTCCGGGTAAAACTCTTTAAAAATGCAGAGTGCAATAGCCGGCTTTTCTGAAGATGGATACCAGTCGCTCAGATCGGGATTGTTGATATGCCATAAGTAGTCGGTGCCAAATTCAATCCCGGTATGCTCTTCCACTACCTTATAAGCCTGTTGAATATACCCCGCCGTTACACTGATGTGTTTGGCTTCTTCGGTAATGATCATTCCTCCACTCAATACTTCAAATTCAAAATCGGTTTTAAAATCTTCCGCAATTTGTTTTATCACCGGGCTAAATCCATAGCACCAGCCACAGTACGCATCGTAACAGTAAATTAACATCGGCTTATCCATGCTGCAAAGTTGGTACAAAATTTCATTCAGCCGCGATATTTATCGCAGAACCAGGCAGAAGATGATATAGGCCCCAATACCATAATCCTTAACCCAATTTACCGTTTACTCAGCTAAATGCACCGCTTGCTAATTACACGGGATTTACTGTTGTAATAGTTAAAATCATCCTATATCTTCGTTTCGGTTTTTCATAGGATATTGGATTTTAAAACGGGACTAGATTTCTATCTTGGTCCTTTTTTTATGCCTGCAACTGTTCAAATTACCGGTAATTCAGCTTTGGGTTTATAATTTTTATTTGGCAAAAACATTAGCCGGATTTTGTGAAATGACGCCCCTGCTTATTAAGCCACTTCTTTTCCTCATTAACAGGCGATAGTGTAGTCTCCCGGCAATATTTTATCCAGGCCCCATAAACTTCGTGCAATATTATTGTTTGCTTACCCTATAAATGAATTGCGGTTACATATACTTTCTGTAACTTCCAATTCCTTTTTTACCATCTAAACATTTCGACTATGCGATTTTTTCTGCTTACTGTGAGCCTTTTTCTTTTTAGCTTTTCTTCCACTTTGATTGCTCAAAGCAAAAAAGAAACGCTGCCTGCAAAAGCCCCAACGGATACCATTTCATCTGCTTTATTAAATGGTTTAAAATTTCGTAGTATCGGCCCGGCTATTACTTCCGGCCGCATTGCCGACCTTGCTGTTAATCCTGCAAATAATTATGAATACTATGTAGCTGCAGCAGCAGGTGGTGTATGGAAAACAACCAATGCAGGGGTAACCTTTACACCGGTTTTTGATGGCGAAGGATCCTATTCAATCGGTTGCATCACCATTGACCCCGGCAACCCGAATACAGTTTGGGTGGGTAGCGGAGAAAATAATAACCAGCGAAGTGTTTCTTATGGTGATGGTATTTACAAATCGGAGGATGGCGGAAAAAGCTGGAAGAATATGGGGTTAAAACAATCGGAACATATCGGTAAGATTGTGGTGGACCCGGCTAATTCAGATATTGTTTATGTGGCTGCATACGGCCCGTTGTGGAGTTCCGGTGGCGATCGTGGAATTTACAAAACGATTGATGGCGGTAAAACATGGAAATCGATTCTTACCGTTAGTGAAAACACCGGCTTCAGTGAAGTACACATGGACCCACGTAATTCAAACCTGTTATATGCCGTTGCACACCAGCGCCAGCGAAAAGTATTTACCTACATTGGAGGCGGACCGGAATCGGCTGTTTATAAAAGCACCGATGGCGGTGCCAGCTGGAATAAAATTATGAAGGGATTACCTTCGGGAGATATTGGGAGAATTGGCATGACCATTTCGCCGGCGAAGCCCGATCTGCTATACGCCGTAGTAGAGGCAAACGAAGGTGCCGGAGTGTATAAAAGTACCGATCGTGGGGCAAGCTGGGAAAAGCAGGGTACCTATTCCACTTCCGGTAATTATTACCAGAAGATATTTTGCGATCCGGTAAATATTGATAAAGTATTTGTCATCAATGCCTATATGGTGGTAAGCATGGATGGCGGGAAAAATTTCAAAATTTTAGGGGAGAAAAGCAAGCACATTGATAATCATGTCATATGGATTGATCCAAAAGAAACCAATCATTTACTGGTGGGTTGCGATGGTGGATTGTATGAAAGTTTTGACGGAGCGGAAAACTGGATGTATAAGCCCAATTTGCCCATCACCCAATTTTATAAGGTAGCTACAGATAATGCATATCCGTTTTATGGCGTGCATGGCGGTACGCAGGATAATTTTAGTATTGGCGGACCATCCCGTACAACCAGTGGCAATGGTATTATGAATTCAGATTGGTATTTTACAAGTATCGGGGATGGTTTTGAAAGCCAGGCAGATCAAACTGATCCCAATATCGTGTATGCACAATCGCAATATGGAGGACTGGTAAGGTATGATAAAAAGAGTGGTGAGCAGTTGGATATACGGCCGGTGGAAAAGGAGGGAGAACCTGCCCTCCGCTGGAACTGGGATGCACCATTGATGATTTCGCAGTTTGACAATAAGCGCTTGTACATTGCCGCCAATAAAGTATTTCGTACAGATGACAGAGGGGAAAGCTGGAAAGCCATCAGTGGCGACCTTTCAAGGGGTATTGATAGAAACAAACTGACAGTAATGGGTAAAGTGTGGAGTATGGATGCTGTTGCCAAAAACGGTTCAACGGATATTTATGGTAATATAACCACGATCGCCGAATCGAAACTGGATGAAAATATATTATATGCCGGAACGGATGACGGGCTTATTCATGTGACCTTGGACGGTGGAAAAGGATGGACCAAAATTGATAATATTCCCGGCGTACCGGAAAGGACTTATGTAAACCAGCTCATAGCTTCGCAGCATGACCGGAATACCGTGTATGCCACCTTTAACCACCACCGCTATGGCGATTTTCATCCATATATTTTTAAGAGTAAGGATGCAGGAAAAACATGGTCCCCCATTCAACACAATTTACCTGAAAGGGGCACCGCTTATACCATTGCAGAAGATCATGTAAACCCGGCTTTATTGTTTGCAGGAACGGAGTTTGGGGTTTACTTTACCATCGATGGAGGGCAAAAATGGATCCAGTTAAAAGCAGGATTGCCTACTATCGCTATCCGGGATATAGAATTGCAAAAACGAGAGAACGACCTGGTACTCGCTACCTTTGGCAGGGGCTTTTATATTCTGGATGATTACAGTGCGTTACGTAATTTTAAAAAGGAAGACCTTGCCAAACCGGCTGTTATATTTCCCGTTAAAGATGCGTTGATGTATATGCCATCTTTGCCGTTGGGTGTAAGAGGAAAGGGATTCCAGGGAGAAAGTTTTTTTACCGTACCCAATCCTAAACCGGGGGCTGTTTTTACTTATTATGTAAAAGAAGATATCAAAACCTTAAAAGAAAAGCGCAGGGAAAAGGAAAAAGAACAAATTAAAAAAGGGGAAGCGCCCTATTATATTTCCGTTGATTCAATGCGGCTGGAAGACGAGCAGCCTGCCGCCCATTTATTATTTACGGTAACGGATGAAGCAGGTAATGTGGTAAGGAAAATAAAGGCTCCTGCAAAAAAGGGAATCCAGCGCATTGAGTGGGATTTTCGGTATGCACCGTTTGGCGCCATCGATCTTACGCCATACGATGAATCCTTTGTTTTTGGCGGACCCGAAACCGGCTTTATGGCTTTACCAGGGAATTACCTGGTTTCATTGAGTAAGTTTGAAGATGGCGCCTATACGGAACTGGTAACGCCACAACCTTTTAAAACCATCGCGTTAAATATGGCATCGCTTCCGGCTACCGATAAAAAATCACTCGAAGATTTTTCCAAAAAGGTCGGGGAGCTAAGAAGGGCAACATCTGCTGCTGACAATTACCGCAGCGAGTTGGTTAATAAATTAAAATACATTAAACCCGCCATAGTTGAAACGCCCAAACTACCTGTTAATATTTCAAAAGATGTATATGCAATAGAAAAGCGGCTGAATACGGTAAATAGCTTGCTAAACGGCGATGCAACGCTGGCAAAAAGAGAATTTGAAACACTGCCGTCTATCAACGGCCGGATTGATGGGATAGTAAGCGGCTTATGGCGCACTACCGCTGCTCCCACTAAAACATTTGTGGAATCTTATGCGCTGGCAGCCAAACAATTTGCACCTGTTTTAACAGAGCTAAAATTGATAGGAGAAGCCATGAAAAAAGTAGAAGCTGAATTGGAAAGAAGCGGTGCACAGTATACGCCGGGAAGGGTGCCGGAATGGAAAGAGAACAAATGAATAATGAGTGATGAATAATGAGTGATGAATAATTCTACTTTGACAAGTCACGATGAATCTTTTTTGTTTCGTTGGATTTTTCTTTGTTCATGTCTTTTATGGATTTGTTCCATAATTTCGTTTTGCGTGGTTCCTTTTTTTGAATATAGATTCAATATAATTTCTCTTACATCATAAGCGCTTAATAACGGTAGTCTATCCTTGAATAACATTTTTTCGCTTAGTACGAAGTACATAGCCATCATTACTAATGCCATGTGATGGTGCCATGCCAGCCAGCCTCTTACCTGGTATTGACTCATTCCTGCTTCCTGCTTGGCTTCCTGAAAAGAGCGCTCTACAAAATATCGTTGAGATTGCATTCGGACAAGCTCTTCTGTAGTGCATTCACCGTCAAAGGCATTACTGATGGCATATTTATATTCCCAACTTCCATCCTTGCTTTGCGTTACTCTCAACACCAGTTTGCGTTCCATATAATCTGATGACACTCCATCCCACAAATATACTTTTTGAACATTGCCCAGGCATTTCAGATCCCCTTTCCCTGTTTCACGCAACCTTATTTCTTGCCAATCCTCCTTCGCTATATTTTTTCCTAATTCCCTTACTTCAATGGCATTGCCGGTAGTTTTGTATCTACTTGGTTTACGCCCAACTGAGCCCGCTTTATCTGGTATTGCTATTACCGGCGGATCGGTATATACGTATTGATCACTGTGTATATCCAGCACAAAAAGAATTCCCATCTCATTGAGTTCCTGCTGAAACCAGTAGCTGTTTCCATACAAGCCATCACCACCTACATAATGAAACCAGGTACCGAGTTCTTTTTGATGCTTAACAATATCCAATGCAAGTTCAACCTTACTTTTACAAACCCGCTCTACTCCTTGCGGCATTGCTGGTATACCAGCTTTTTTGCACCTCGCTTCATTTGATGTCCAGTCTTCCGGCAGATAGAGAGCCGTATCAATCAAACCATAATATTTATCTGCACTTAAGGCCGCATACACTGCTACCTGGCAATTATCAACTTTACCAATTTTACCGCAATACTGACGCCCCACACCTACAGACTCTTTTCCTTTTTTAGGGTGGCCACTGTCATCAATAAGCAGTCCCACCCGATCATATAATCCAAATAATTGACTGGTATCCGACGCAACTCTGTCAAATCCAGCCCTCGCATCCCATGGTGATTCACTGATGAAATGTTGCATCTGGTAATAGTCGCTATCCTTAACACGTTCTACCATACGTTCTATATTACGTTTCTGACCCTGAAAAAGGCCCTTGAGATAGTGAATCGCATGTTGAACCTTACAATGCGTTCCTGCCTTAAAAACAGATACTAAAGAATTCGCATATTTTTTAAGCCGGG
>JANPIJ010000023.1:0-32169 GCA_031424955.1 Ferruginibacter sp.
TCTCTTTGCTCTCACTGCCAGGTCATACTCTTCCATGATCAACAACTTTTCATCGAATCCATTAATCGAATGGAAAAAATTAGTCTTGATAAATAAAGTTTGGTCGCCTCCATGACAAACAAACCAATCGAACCTAGTAAAAAAAGCATTTACCTTCAACAACCAGTTGTTCCCTGCAAATTGCGTTCGGTATCTTCCCAAATCATACCCCTTAGCAACTGCCCCTAAAACATCTGTAACGAAGGTTACGGGGGGAAGGGTATCGGCATGTACAAAATATAAGATTTCACCATGTGCAACAGATGCACCGTAATTCATTTGAACCGCCCGGCATTTTTCCGGAGCCCTTATAAACTTTGCACTTGTCTGCATTACCAACTGCATGGTATCATCGCTGCTGCCGCCATCACACACAATTATCTCCAATACGGCTTGCTGCCCATGCTGAATAAGATAATGTATAAGCGTTGCTATTTTTTTTGCTTCATTGAAAGTAGGAATGACAATACTGATGTTCATAGTTAAACACTAAAGTAATTTGGTGAATGAGCAATGGTCAACCGGCAATAAGCAAGAAGCAATGAGCAATGGCGAATAGCACTTTGAATTTACCAGTTGGCCAATTGTCTAAAATTTATCCCCTGTACTTACTAAAGAAACAATACCCGCTATCAACCATCCCCATTTTAATAAAACAATCAAGGAATGAACACACGATAATTGAGCATTTAACAACCTTCCTGCTTTGCCTTGCAGTCACCTGCCACCAAAAAACCTACGTATCACGTTTAAAGCTGGTTTTCCCTGTGGCGTAAAATCAACTCCTGTTTGCCGTTTATGCAAATCGCTGCCATGCCATTTCCATACAAATCCTCCTTTAAACCATTCCCTGTTTGAAAAACTATTGTAAAACCCTGCATAAGCATTTGCCTGCCCCTCATCATTCACGGATTGTGAGCCCTCCTTCCAGGGTTCTGCCGCACAGTTATCTGCATTCCGATAACCATACTCTGTAAACAATACCGGCTTTAACTTTCTTTTACTGAATTGCTCTAATTTTTGAATATGCGTCTTCCATGCCAATGATATTTCATTGACGGCTGGTGTTGAAGAATTTGTCAATGGAAAATAACCATCAATCCCGATATAATCCAATTTATCCCAGCAGTTAAATTGCGCATAATCATCCCAGTTGGCAGCATAAGTCAGTTTTCCATGGTACACTTTTTTTACTGTATCAATCAGTGAACTCCAGAAATGAGGCCGTTCTCTAACGCTGGTTCCCAGTTCTGTACCAAGGCAGAATAACTCCACCTGCATTGAATCTGCCAGTGACGCAAAATGTAAAATATAGCCGAGATAACTATCTTCCCATTTTTTCCAGGATGCATCATCATTCATGTTAAGGTGTCCGGTATAAGCGCCGTTACTGATCCATAAATGAGGCTTTAGCATTATTTTCAATTGTTTTTGCCGGGCCAACCCGATACAGCCAATAATCCCTTCTTTTCTTTCGCCCCACCACTGGTGGTTGTTGCTAAAATAAACAATGGGGTCATCCTTTCTGCAAAATGCGTAAGGCATCAATGCGATCCAGTTGGCATTTATATTCGCCACCTCATTCATCGATTCTATGCCAATTGGCCTGGCAGGCGCTTCAAGACTAATCCCCTTTATTTCAAATGTGCTGTCCTGCGGAAATGCTATTTCCCTTGTGCCGGTTTCAGAAGCGGTACTACTGCACGAGAGCAATAAGATAACTAAGGAGAAAATACACAATTCGTAAAATTTTAAAATGACCATGTGCGATTGCCTGGCGTTTTGTACCCCAATTTACAGATTATTTAACCAGCTTAAATTTTTTACAACAGGCACCTATTCGCCTATTCGAAAAAATATCGTAATGATACCAGGCTACTATTTAACAGAGGGAATACCAGATACAATAAATGAAGCTCATTTCACGGTAAAAAATCCAAACTGGCTTGTACAACGGCATCCATAGCAGGAGGTAAGTAGTTCTCTGTCCATGGATGCTTGCGAGCAAATACATGATCGCTTTCCACGATACATATTTTTGCAGCAGGTTGCCAGTGTTTCAATTGATACGCTGTCTCCACCGGCACCGAGCCATCCATTGAGCCATGGCAAATAAGGATGGGTATATCCAGGCGTTGAATGGCTTTCTGTATATTCAATCTTTCCTGGTTTTGTGTATAGTCTTCATATAACTGGTAGTACATGGGCATTTTTTGTTTGGTGCGGCTATTTTGGTATAACTGCACCCCGGTCTGTTTCCATTCCTCTATTCTATCGGCAGGCCAGCCACCCCAGGGAGTTTTACATTCGCTGATAGCTGCCCAGGTTATTAACCGATTGATCCTTTTATCCTCTGCAGCCTGCAATATGGAAATACCACCACCCATACTATGCCCGATCAAACAAACCTGGTGGCAATCCATATCGGGTTCATAAGGATTTAATGGATCGCAAACCCAATTGATTACCTGGTTCAGATCATACAGTTCCTTTGTGTAATTGTTATTCCCAAATGCTTCCAGGTCAGCAAAATCTTCCGGCTGATCCGGCGTGGTGCCATTGTGCGAAAAATTAAATTTCACCACTACATAACCCGCATTTGCAAACCTGGTTGCGATCATGTCAAAGTTTCCCCAGTCTTTAAACCCATTGAAGCCATGAACATAGATTACTACCGGCTTTCTTGTATGATCATTCGTATAAAATATGTCCAGTCCCATTGGCAGGTTGGTACTACCGGGTAATATAATATTCTTTGTACTTTGCATCGTTTAATTTATAAGTGGCAGGAAAACATATTGAACAATATGCTATTACTAAAGGAAACAAATTATTGAATTAAAAATGAAGCCCGGTCAACCTGGTGAAAAAAATCATCCCTGTTTATACTGAGGACTTTTTGTAACACTTTTTTTATCCCGGTATAAGAATCGGGTTTTTGAACAAATAAATTTGCCCCCTTTATGTAGGTGTCTTCTACCTGGCGTGGATGCGAAGAGGTAGAATAAATAATCACAGGGATATTTTTCAAATGCACATTTTGCCTCAATTCTTCCAGGCACTCCAGGCCATTTTTACGTGGCATATTCAAATCAAGAAATATTAAATCAGGTAACTCAACAACCGTGTCTTTTAAGAGCCTTAACAATTCAGTACCATCATTGGCTGTGGATAATTTAATAGAACCGGAAAGCTCCTGAATAGCCTGTGCAAAAAAATACCGGTCATCATCGTCATCATCCGCAAGTAAAATATGGAACCCGTTTAACGCAACAGGGAATGGAAAATCGGGTTGTCCTTTTTCGTTATTCTTTTCCGGGTTCATCAAATTACTAAAATAATGAATGACTCTATAAATAAAAGGAGGGTTAATAAAAATTGTGCTCAAGTGCCGAAAAATTTGTGATGATGTATCGGGTTATTCAACATAAAAAGCGCCTGTAAAAATAGTGTAATCCGGTAATTAATCCCGACTATTTATTTTCCAACGGGCACCTAAAATCTTCTAAAAGCAGGAATTGCTTATTACTTCAGCCGTTACCACCCCGGAAAGGCCGTCGATATTGCCTGAACATGAGATTCCGCCTACGGCTACACCATTATTTTTTGCACCACTTTCCTGATATCAAAAGATAGTTTGTAGATAAAATCAACATGTTCCTTCATTTGCTGATCAGGCAGTTGGCCGACAGGCAACTGGGCCACATGGCTTTTTTCCATTATACCGGAAAGCCCGGATGGATCGAGTACCCGGAGGCTTTCATCCAGCATAATGAGCGACCGGTTTAACAGGTGTACGATTTCCCTTGCGATGGTTTGATGTCCGGCTGATGTGTTGATTGAAAAAAGGCTGGCGATGTTGGCGGACAGCACATTATTTAACACCACAAACTCATTGATTTCCGGCGCATGTTGCTGCTTGTTTTTTGGCTCGGAAAGCATCCGGCTGAATGCAGCAGAAAGATTGGCTGTACTAACATATAATTCCTTTCTTACCAGTTTATATTCCAGTACCGGGCTATTACTGCCGGTGAAATAATTTTTCAATTTATGCAGGTAGCTAATGTTGGCTTTTAAAACGCTGATCATATAAGCTTCCAGTTGCTTTGATTCCCAATGTGGAAATAAAAAATAACTGGCAAAAAAAGCCAATACCGAAGCAATGGCGGTATCTAATACCCTCTCTTCTACAATGTTGATAAACCCCAGGCCCAGGAAACTAAACAGTATAAGGATATAGGGGGTCATAAATATTACGGTCACTATATAATTCACTCGCTGAAAGGTATACGTCCCAATCATAAAAAACAATATCAATGCAAACAAGGCAGTCCGGTCTTTGATGGTAGCTATGAGCACGATTCCCAATAGCCCGCCTGCAACAGTGCCTGCTATTCTTTGAAAATTTCGCTTTTTGGTAATGCTATACCCCGGTTTCATGATAAAAACAATCGTTAACAATATCCAGTAACTATGATGGCCATACGACAAAAAGCGGACAATGATAAAACCAAGCACGCAGGTAATCATCATCCTCAGTGAATGACGAAATACAGATGCATCCAAATTCAGGTTATTGCGAAATATGGCAATACTAATTTCCTGGTGCGAAACGAATTTCGAATAATCCAGTGCATGCACCGATCGCTTTTTTAAAAGGGTATCTTTTACAAAATAAGCAGATATGGCATCTACCCGCTCACCAAGGTTGCGAAGGTTAATCAATATTTTTTTCAATACAAGATTACTGGTATTTTCAATTTTAGCCGTATCAATTTTCGCCTTTAATTCATTGAGCGCAGGAAGCAGTTCAAACTGTTTTTTAAGAGGGATATTAGATTGAATGGCGAGGCCAATCCTGTCCAGTTCATAAGCCATCTCTTTAATGAGGGCAGATATTTCAGGCAAAATTCCGGTGGAAGAAAATTTTAACCGAAGCATAGAGTAATCATACCAGGTTGCCGTTACCTGTTCATACAAATCCACCACATCGGTAAATGTAATCAACATTGCACGGCCCGCGGGAGTTGTATCTTTTACTATTTCCTTGCTTTTGAAAAGCAGTTCCCTCACTTCATCCTGGCTTTCATTTACAACCACCTGTTGATCCATCATTTTTTGATATTCCTCATTTACATTGGTATTGGTATCATATAAGGCAGCTTTTATCAATAATAATTTGGATGTTTCGTGAATACAATTTCCCAGCGATCGTTGTGCCTGCCGGAACGGCCTCACCAGGAAGAACAATAATGCGAGCAACATGTACCAAACTCCGCCGCTCAATATCAACAGCGCATCAATTAAAACCCCACCGGGTGGCTGAACCCTATCCATGCGTAAAATCATTATCAGCAAAGCAGCAATACCCACGGAGGCGGCACGAACGCCAAATACAGCAAACATGGTAAAAAAGAAAGAGGCAAATAAGATAAGCAAGCCAAGCAATAAAATATTATGATTCGCAAAACCCGTTAGCAACGCCATTATAAAAATAAATGCATTGCAATACATCATGCCATTGCGCTTATGCTCAAAGGGACCGGGAGCATCGCTGATACTTACGCACAGGGCTCCCGTAGAGAGTAACAGGCCAATATCCATCCTTTCAAAATAAGAACAGATAAGGGCAGGCAAAACAATCTCCAGTGAAATCCGAATTCCATCTGACAGGTACTGGCTAAATAAGAAATACCTGATATGTTGAGTTTTATCCTTCATATTCTCCCAAACTTGTGCATCCGGTTTAAAAATACCCAAATTGTAACATTATTCCTTCAATAAAACTTGCTAACATTCAAAAACAGGAAACCTTAATAAACGAAACCGACAAAACAGCTTTACAGTGTGTGCATTATATTCTACATTATTTTCAACCGAATGGAGACTGGCGCCCCGTATTTACTGTTCAGAAACGGCACATTATTTTCTATCTGGTTTACTCAACAGGTTATGATAAGCCACTGAAATATTTAGTCTTTACATTCCTGGCTTGAATCTTTCAACAAACCCAATTAAATATCACCCGGTATAGTTAATACCATTTAAAACAAAAACAATGGAAAAAAATTTGAATAGTAATGAAGCGATTGCTAAACTCCAGTCCCTCGTGAAGGACATAGGCACCTGCATGTTTTACACCAATACCAGTGCGGGTATTCACAATTCAAGGCCGATGGCTGTTATTGATACAGACATGAACGGCAATTTATGGTTCTTTTCAAACAAGCAATCTGATAAAGTGAAGGATATTTTAAAAGACAGCAATGTTCACCTGGTGTTTGCCAATCCTTCAAAAGATAGTTACCTGGATTTACGTGGACGGGCAAGTATTGAACTGGACAGCGAGTCGATAAAAGACAAATGGAAGCCGATTATAAAAGCATGGTTTCCGGAGGGGCAAAACGACCCGGATCTATGCCTGATAAAAGTAAAAACAGATGAAGCACATTATTGGGATACCGAAAATACTAAAATGGTGGAAATGCTAAAAATAGTAACATCTGTAGTTACCGGAAAAAAGTTGGCTGAAGGCGTACACGGTGATCTGCTGATCTAACTATACAAGAAATAAATTCAAAACGAAAGTCGTTTGGCCAGGGGAAAGAGTTTGCTTTATTTACGTGTAAAAATATACAATGCCTGCGAAGATCCACATCGCAGGCATTGTATATTTTGATGCATCTTTCATCTAACTCAATCTGTAAAAGACCACAAATGGAGGTGGGTAAATGATGGGGTGTTATTTACACAGGCCATTGAAATCATCAGCACTGATATTGTATTGACGCAAAAAAAGAACGTTAAAACTAACTATGGGCAAACGAAAAAAAGAGCGGGCAGGGCGCCATTGGCTGGCTGAAATATTGACCGCTAAAGAATGGTAGCAATTGCCACCTGGCAGCACTCCAATTTAAAAACAGGTGAATTGAAATACCTGGCTTTGAGTTAAAGGTACCGCTCAATATCCACCAGGGAAATGGGCTTCTCCAAAACATTGATGGATTGACCTAATTTAGCTTTAAACTCCTTTGCGGCGTGATACGCACTAATCAGCGTAATATGCATTTGAGGATATTTTTCCTGCAAGTTTTCTGCTACTTTCCACCCCATCCCATCCGGCAAATTATTATCCAGCAAAAGAGCGTCCGGCATAATTGATTTCATTTTCTTAAACCCTTCGCTTAGTGTATGGGCAGTATGTACTTCGTAATTTTTCCTGGTAAGGAAAAGCTTAATCATCAAACACCAATCTACTTCATCATCTACAATCAAAACTCTTTTCATAATGGTGGTAGTTCCTAATATTGTGCCATTTGTTTTTAAAGGGAACCACAGTCAGTTTGTAGATTTTATTCCGCACCTGTTATTTACCGGAAGCCCACGATAAATGGCACAATTATTTAGAGGTAACAGGAAAATGCTCTATCAACTCAAAAATTAAAATTATGTCAAATCCAAACAAGATTATTTTAGGCCTTTTGGGCGCAGCTGCGGCAGGCGTAGCAATTGGTATATTACTGGCCCCGGACAAAGGTGGTGAAGTAAGGAAAAGAATCGCTGATAAAGCTACGGATATAGCATCCCGTATAGGCGAGTTAATATCATCGGGCAAAGAAAAGCTGGAAGATGCCGGGGATACCATTGCCAATAAATCAATGAATTTGGCAGATACGCTAAACAGCCGTTTTGAAAAACCAGGTAACCAGGTTTCCTGATTCACTCACTCATCTGATATAAACCATTGGAGCGAACTTTACCGGTTCGCTCCAATGGTTTATAGAATGAATTAAAGTGATTAATTTGGATCTATAAGGGTAGCTGTATTAAACCAGTAGGAGCATATTACCCTGATCGTTTCCACCAGCGTATCGTAACTAACTGGTTTTACCACATAAGTATTAGCGCCCAGGTCATAACAACGCTTTACTTCCATTTGATTTTTAGTGGTACTAAATACAATCACCGGTATTTTACGATACAGATCGTTTGATTTGATCTTTTTCAGCACTTCCCGCCCATCCATTTTAGGCATATTCAAGTCTAACAAAATAAATTTCGGGAAATGCTGATCCGCATTTTCGGCCTTTATAGATTCCAGGTAATTGAGCACTTCCACCCCGTTTTCCACATAGGCCACATCCTCGGTGATGCCGGTTTCTTCCAATGCAGTTTTCATTAAGTACCGGTCATCCGCATCATCCTCAGCTATTAAGATAAAACGCCTGTTCATTAATTTTCAAATTTTACTATTATACTTAGATACGGTTCGTAAATACCCCTGGTTTCCCGGTTCCATAATTGAAAGAAACGCAGAAGCCCTTTTCATGGAAACCCATTTGCAATAAGCGATTATCCGCTACACTGATCATTATTTACAATGATAAGATAAATTAAAATACTTACATAGAAAAATTATACAATTCAAACCAATATATTGAAACCATAACAGGCAACTGCCAGGTTACCTCAATAACATATCTGAACCTGGTTCAATTTTCGAAATAATTCACCTGCATATCACACTTTGGCATACTATTATACCCATTGGTTATATAATTAATAGTAAAATCATGAAAAACAATCAGCAGATGCAGGACTCAGACAAAGAGCTTTCTGATGAAGAAAAGCTAACCCAATTGAAAGCAACACTCCAGGCAGCTAAAAATGACAGCTCTGTAAAAGCGGCATTGAAAAAAGAAAGGCAACCTATAAGTGCTGAGGATCTTTCCCCCTTGCAAAACACCAGCGAAACAGGCACTACCGGCGGCGATCAAAGGGCTACTGAAGAGGAGTTAAAGCTGGGGGAGCCACCGGTTAAAAAATAGCGCTAACAAAAATGGAACGAACGTTCTCCATCAGGCTAATACAGGAAAGGAAAGAATGAAACTTGCCCCCGCTTTTTTTTCCGCTATGCAGGAGATATAACCGCTATGGTTAGACATTACCCTGCGTGCAACGGATAACCCTATCCCTTTGCCAGGGTAATCCGTTTGTGTATGCAACCGCTGAAACAGGCCAAATATTTTATCATGATACTGCTGGTCGAATCCAATACCATTATCCGTAATGGTAACCTGGTGGTATTGTTTAGCCGGAAACAGATCCCAAAAATACCTTGATTCTTTTACCTGCTTTATCTCATATTTTACTACAATGCTCAATTCCCTGTCGGGTGATTTAAATTTTAACGCATTGTCAAATAAATGCAGGAGCATGGCTTCCAACTGCATGGCAGACCCTCTTACTACGGGCAATTTTCCCTGTAGCTGAAATGCTACATTTTCATTCTTAAAAACCTTGTAATAGGTCTCCTTAAAAATATCATATAAATTAACATCAGTGAATTTATCGTTCGGTTTCAGCAGGTTAGTGTATGACACAAGGTCGTTCAAAAGCCCATGCATCTGTTCTGTGATCATATTTATACGGCTTACTATGTCAAGGTCAGCCTCCGGTATTTTACCCGCTATTTTTTTGGTAATCAGGGTACACAATATGCGCACTTTTCTCATTGGCTCCTGCAGGTCGTGGGATGCTGCAAATGTAATCTCTTCCAACTCCTTTTTACTATTACTTAATTCATTGATTTTAGTCTTTAAATTTTGCTGGGCAGTTAATCTTATACCCAGCTCCCTAAAGAAAACACCAATAGCAATGATGCATATTAAACAGGCAATGATAAATGTAGTCCTGAAATACGAACGGTTGATTCGTTGGTACTGATTTTTTATTTCTACCTGTTCCTGTAATTTCCGCTCTTCTACCCTTCGCATTTTTGCCATATAGTCCCTGCAATTATCCATAACCAGTTGTCCTTTCCGCAAATTTTCAAAGTATAATGGATCCGTTCCTTTCAGTGACAAATTTTCCTGCAGGACTGCTACCCTGGCAATAACAAAGCGGTAAAGCTGAAAATAAAATGTTTTCTGTTCGTTGTTATCTAAAGTAAGCTGGCCAATTTTCACCAGCGAAGAATCTATCACAGGCAGTGCGGATTCAAACAAATCTTTATGTGCATTTTCTTCGGTCAATAAAAAACCCCGCTGCGCAGCTTCTGCTTCTATTAATTTTTTTTCGCAAAAGTTAATAGTAGAAAGCACCTGGTATGTGTGTTCCACCGCGTCAATATACTGATCCTGGTTCCGGCTATTCTCTAAATAAACGACTCCAACGATCACCAATATGGAAATAGAAATGCCTGATGCGATATATACCAACCGGATGCGTTTGTTAATTTTCATCGTAGGATAAACAAAATTAGTTGTTGAAAAACCTCCCCAAATCGGGGATTTATTTTTTCAGCATATAAATTTATAGACTTTCATTTGGCAATTATTCAATATTTTTCATCGTGTTAGGATAAAAAATAAACTGTATGGAAGAATTGGAGTTGTTATTGATGCATACAATAAGTACTATCGCAAAAACCTACAATTATGCTAAACCCGATTCGCATGCAAGGGCAAAATAGGAAAATTTTGTCACAGCATATAGTGATGCCCGGCATTTATTACCAAAAAAAACTGCCAGTCGAAGACTTCACCATGCATGAATGGGGAGTATTTCAGCAATTGACATTTCCTAAAACACCGCATAAGCAAATGGGCGCTTCAATTCAATGTCACTTTGTAAACAAATCTTCAGCTCCTGGTATGGTAAACCTCCCCAATTAATGAATATTGAATGTAAAAAAGCTAAAAAAGTATATTATCATCTTGCTAAACAAAAATACAAATTCGTGCAATACCAGGAAAAATCGCATAACGAACCGTTCATACATTTACACCAGGAGTAAACAAAAATTGAATATTTTATATGCTGGTAAATAAAATTTACTTTTTATATTTTTAATAAAAACAACCCGATAGTATGAGTAAAATTTTGATAATTGATGATGACATGGATATGTGTCTTTTATTAGAGCGCTTTTTTACCCGTCATAAGTTTGAGGTAAAGATTACGCACACCGGTAAAAAAGGCATAGAAGAATTAGAAAAAAACCCGCCCGATGCTATTCTATGCGACTTTCGCTTAGGAGATACTGATGGAAAAGAGTTACTAATTCAAATAAAGCAAATAAATCCTGATGTACCGGTTATCATCATTACAGGCTACAGCGAAATAAAAATGGCGGTGGAAGTAATGAAACATGGAGCGTTTGATTATGTAACCAAGCCATTGTTTCCGGAAGAAATTTTAATTACCATAAAAAGCGCCATTGCATCATCCGGTGCACCATCTGGCACAGTAGTATCAGCAAACGGTAATCTGCAGCCAGCAAAAACAATCGGCGGTAATAAAAAAGAAAATAAAAACCTTCAGTACATTTTTGGAGACAGCCGGGAATTTAAAGATATTCTCCGGCAAATGGACCTGGTGGCGCCCACCAATTACAGCGTAATTATTTCCGGCGAAAGTGGTAGTGGAAAAGAAGCCATTGCGCAGGAAATACATGCCAGGAGTAAAAGAAGCCATGCTCCTTTTATAGCGATCGATTGCGGCGCCTTGTCAAAAGAACTGGCGGGTAGTGAATTGTTCGGTCACGAAAAAGGATCTTTTACCGGTGCCCAAAGCCAGAAAATCGGCAGCCTTGAACTGGCTAACGGAGGTACTGTTTTCCTGGATGAAATTGCCAACCTTTCCTATGATGTACAGGTTTCCCTGCTTAGGGTGGTCCAGGAAAGAAAGCTTCGCAGGGTGGGCGGCAATAAAGATATCGACCTTGATATCCGCATCATTGTAGCCAGTAACGAACAATTATGGGATGCGGCAAAAATCGGAAGATTCCGCGAAGATCTCTACTACCGTTTTAATGAATTTAGCATCAATGTACCGCCACTACGGGAACGCAGGGACGACATTTTGACCTTTGCTCATTTTTTTCTTGAAAAAAGTAATAGTGAATTGGATAAACAAGTGAACGGATTCAGCAGGGAGGTAGAACAAATTTTTACAAACTATAAATGGCCTGGTAACCACAGGGAGTTAAAGAATGTAGTAAAACGATCCGCATTACTGGCTGATGGCGATATCATTGACGTAAGGGCGCTGCCCTTTGAGTTGGTGAATCATCACCGGCTTGCTTTTGATGCGGGTGCAGAGGAAGAAATAAACAAAACCAATGGTGAAACCAATTCATGGGGTTCTCCTTCCTTCACAAACATCAATATTCCGGAAACCACATTGCATACCCCCAACCCGGATGAATATTCTAAACTGAATAAATACACTTTAAAGACCGTGAGTATAGATGCAGAATATGAAATGATTTTAGAAGCGCTGAAGAAAGCTAACTTTAATAAAAGTAAAGCAGCTAAAATATTAAACGTAGACCGAAAGACTTTATACAACAAAATGAAACAATATAATGATTTTAACGAACAATAACTAAAGGCATGCTGGATTCATTTTTAACTGAATTTACGGAGATAAGAGATATACTCGGTACAGAGGGCGACCATAATTTTTTTGGAAAGAATTTTTCTTTTTTTTCAGCAGAACCCATCCTTTTTTATAACAATGAAAAAGATGTTATTGTGTATGCCAACAGTATGTTCAGCAATGAATTTAATTTTACCGTGGAAGACCTGGCGGAATGGAAATACAGCATATACCCCATGCTAAATAAAGAAGACCAGACTCCCTTTAAAGAAGCAATGAAAGCCTTACTGAACGGGGATGACAATACGATTTTCCCGGATACCACCTATCGCCTGGTTAATAAAAGCAAAAAATACAGTTATTACCGGATTAAAATCCGGAGACTGAATAAGTCCTACTATTATATCCAATTGGAAAATTCTGCCAAAGCAGCTATCCCGGTTTTAAAAAACAAAACCGCTGATGAATTAATGAATAATGCGGAGGCCATTTTAAAATTTGGATTCTGGATGTGGGATATTGCCGCCGATAAAATATACTGGACAAAGGGAATGTACCATTTACTGGAATATGACAATGATGAAGAAATGGATACCAGCATAACGCCCGAATTTTACAACTGCCATATTTTAAAGAATGATGCTTACCTCGAATTTGAAAAAAGGCTGAAGGAAGGAAATGTAAAAGACTCCTATAGAAATAAATTTCAATTAAAGACAAATAAGGGCAACCTGCTCACGGTATTTGAACACGCCAATATTGAGTATGATGAACAGGGTAAAATGAAACGGATTACAGGCATCACCAGGGATATCACCTTGCAGGAAGAAAGCATGAAGAGCCTCGCCGATTACAAAGCAATGATGCTTGAAAACGAAACCTT
The DNA here is from genome assembly GCA_031424955.1 of Ferruginibacter sp. GTDB lineage: Bacteria > Bacteroidota > Bacteroidia > Chitinophagales > Chitinophagaceae > Ferruginibacter. The sequence continues at coordinate 13,307 of JANPIJ010000023.1, forward strand.
TTTGAATTACGGCACCTGGGAAAGCGATGCTGAAGGGAAATCGATGTTTTGGACGGATGGCATGTACAATATATTTGGATATGATGAACCGGAAAAAAGCAAACTTAAAATAAACCAGGAGCTATATAAACAACATATGAACAAGGATGATTATCTGCGGGGTATGGAAAGCAATATGACCCTGATAAATCAGCAAGACAATTATCAATGGGATTATGAAATAAAAGATAACAACGGGGTTATTAAAATATTGTCTACTTATGGCAAAATCATTCGCAATAACGAACAGCAAATTCAAAAAATAATTGGTACCACCAGGGATGTAACCGAGCTTAGGGGGTACGAAAAAACTTTGGAAAACAAAATTGAAGAACTCAACAGGTCGAACCGGGAACTGGAGGAATTCGCGTATGTGGCCTCGCACGACCTGCAGGAACCACTTCGGAAAATTTCCACCTTTATTCAAAGGCTTCAAATAAAATTTGCCAACAAACTGGGCGATGATGGAAACCTTTATATTACACGGGTGGTGGCCGCCTGCGAAAATATGCGAAAACTGATTGATAACCTGCTTGAATTTTCAAGAATCAGCCTTAACAATCCGCCGCCACAGGAAGTGGACCTCTCCATGATTGTAAACCAGGTAATGGAAGACCTTGACCTGATCATCGCTGAAACGAATACCACCATTACTGTTTCTCCACTTCCCGCTATAGAAGCCATCAGCAGCCAGATGTTACAACTCTTTGTGAATATCCTCAATAATGCCATCAAATTCAGAAAAGAAGAAGTTCCCCTGTTGCTAAATATACAATCCAGGAAATTAAAGAGTAAAGAGAAAGAAAAGTACCAGTTGCTGCCGGAAATAACTTATTATTTAATAACCATTGAAGACAATGGGATTGGCTTTGAACAACAATACGCTAAAAAAATATTCCAGCTCTTTCAACGCCTGGAAGGAAAATCTGAATATCCCGGAACCGGAATAGGTTTAAGTATTTGTAAAAAAATTATTATCAACCACAAAGGAATCATTTTTGCGGATGGCGAACCTGGCAAGGGTGCAACCTTTTCTATTATATTACCCAAAAAACAATAATGCACCATGACGAATAATCAGCAACTGCTTAGGATTTTAGTAGTAGAAGATGATGAAGATGACTTTATCCTGATCAGCGATTATTTTAAAAACATCCACGCCTGGAAATTTGACATAAAATGGGTGCAGCGTTATACAACGGCTATTGATGAGTTGTGCAATAACCAATATACCTTATGTTTCTGCGATTACCGCCTCGGAGCCAAAAACGGCATCGACCTTATTAAAGATGTATTGGCCAGGAATGCAGCCACGCCTATTATTTTACTAACCGGAAAAGGCAACTACAACATAGATATTGAGGCTACAAGGGCAGGGGCATTTGATTACCTGATAAAGGCCGACCTGGACGAGGATAAACTGGAACGCACAATACGGTACACGCTGGAACGCATCAACAACCTGCAAAAAATACAGGAAAGTGAGCGCAGGTACCGGAGCATTTTCGAAAAATCCAAAGACATTGTATTTGTTGCAAAGAGTGATACTACTATTACTACCATTAATTATGCAGTAATGGATATCCTAAACTATTCAGCGGAAGACTGCATTGGCAGAAAACTTTTTGAGTTTGTAAAAAAAACAGCAGATACGGATTACTTCAATTATATCCTGCAATCAGATGGCGAGATTGACAATTTCGAGTTGGACTTAATCACCGCAACCGGGGAAATTAAAACATGTTTGATATCCGCCTCGATTGAAATTGACAGCCGGAATGAAAAATACCTGCAGGGAATCATTCATGATATTACCGATTTAAAGCTGGCTGAAAAAGCCAGTCTGCAGGCCGAAAAAATGGCCGCATCCGGACGCTTCATCCGTACACTTGCACATGAAGTAAGAAACCCGCTAAGTAATATTAAGCTGGCGGTTGAAAACCTGTTGCAAACAAATGTAAATGAAGATGACAATTTTTACCTCGATGTTATACATCGCAACGGGCAGCGGATAAACGACCTGGTTACAGAATTATTACTGAGCTCAAGGCCAACTGATATGAATTTAGCGGATATATCGCTTCGCGTTATAATTGAGCAGGTGATAGCATCTGTTCAGGATAAATTAATCCTTCGCAATATTAAATTAATATCAAAATATGATGAAAATGATTGCATCATAAAAGCAGATGCACCAAAACTTGAAATGGCCATCCTTAATATTATTGTAAACGCCGTAGAAGCCGTACAGGATGAAACAGGCACTATTCAAATAGAAACATCCTGGATTAATAAACAAGCCAGGCTGATGATCAGTGACAATGGTTGCGGAATTAGCGCTGAAAATAAAGAGAAGCTATTTGAACCCTATTTCACCTCTAAAAGAAATGGTATTGGGCTTGGCCTGGCCACAACTTTGAATATTCTCCAAAGCCACAACGCAAGAATCGATGTTGAATCCCAGCTGGAAAAAGGAACTGTTTTCACCATTGTATTTATTTCCTAAAACACCTTCCTTACACAGCCGCCGTATCTATACTGTTTTATTAAATACGGGAACCAGGAATGGAGGGGCAAGCAATACTGATACTGTAGAATTATTTACTCAACTGTATCCGCTTGTAATTAGAAACGGGTAAATCAAAGTAAAAGGAATAATTTATTCTGAGCACCGCTTACCAAACGGGACACGAGTTTCTAAAATCCATATTCGGACTTTGTAATGGACGCCCACATTCAGCGGCATAAACCAAGAACCGGGATCCAAAACAGCCCCCTGCCCCATTCAATAAATAGCGGTATGCATTTTTTGGCATACTTTTTTTATATTCCAGAGTAAATACCACTTAATCAAACTGCTTATTGCTAAAAGCGAATAATAGTTTGCAAAGAATACTCACAAAACTAAAAGACACACAAGATGATTTTGCATATAAAAAATATGGTTTGCCTCAGATGTAAGATGCTGGTAAAAAAGATCCTTGATGATATGCAGTTACCCTTTAACAGCATTGAACTGGGTGTAGTAGAATTGCAACACGCACTTACCGTCGGCGATAAGGAAAAGCTGAAAGACACTTTAGCTTTATGGGGGCTTCAGCTAATCGATAGCAATAAAGAAATCCTGGTAGAAAAAATAAAAAACAGTATCATCCAGTTGATTAGAAATGACAATAATATCAGTTCAGCAAAAACATCCCAGTATCTCAGTAAATATTTAAACTACAATTATACTTACCTGGCGAATGTTTTTTCACAGGAAACAGGAGTTTGCCTGAGCGATTTTATTATTGCTCATAAAATTGAAAAGGCGAAAGAAATGCTGATTTATGAAGGATTGACCGTTTCCGAAATAGCATGGAAATTAAATTACAGCAGTGTGGCACATTTAAGTAACCAGTTTAATAAAATAACAGGTTTGAGGCCCACCCAGTATAAGAAAAACTCAGTCAAAACATCCATACCGCTTGAGCAGATTGGCTTATTGGTTGCAGTATAATTTTACTGCCAGTATTGGTACCCAAAGGTTTCCCATATAACCGGCAACTAATTAATCCGAGGTTAAAATCATTTGTATTTACAAAACAAAAATCATTATTTTATGACTACCAAATTGTCTACAGTACTTCCCTTTTTATTGATCGCATCCATATTAAATGTCAGTTGTGAAGCAATCGGGAGCATATTTAAAGCAGGCATGTGGACAGGAATGATTGGCGTAATTTTGCTATTGTCATTGATCATTTTCATCGTTGCAAAAATATTCTCTAAAAACAAGAATGGATAAGTTCAAAATGCGGCGTACCGCTACTGCTTTATTTTAAAAAAGCATTTTCATTTTTATTCGGAAAGCTTTATATTGTACCACCTTTATTCATTGTCCCGCCCGTTCTTCAGTTAAACACAGTCAACAAACAGTGGGAGGAAAATTGCGATGCAAAAGGCAGGAAACCCGACTTCATTTTAACCGGGATTCCTGGTTTTATGAAATATACTATTCACCGGTTTAATTAACTATGTATGGCAAACAAAAAATCAACCATTGCAAAACAATTGGAAGATGATGCAATGCCGGAGACTGATGTAAGTAAAGATTTTATCAATTTTTTCCTGGATGAGTTAAAAAACATTTACTGGTCGGAAAAGCAACTTGGCAAGACATACACCAAAATGAAGAAACTGGCTGCCAATGGTAATTTAAAAGATAGTTTTGCAGCACATTTCGCCACCACTCAAATACATACGGAAAGGCTTGAACAAGTTTTTGAATTATTAGGCGAATCCCCAAAGGCAAATAAATGCGAAGCTATGGCTGGCATTACAGAAGAAGTAAATGGTATTGTAGCTGACACAGGAAAAGGTACAGTGGTTAGAGATGCTGCCCTTGCTTTGGCTGCACAAAAATTAGAAAACTACGAAATTTCAACCTATATCGGTATTGTACAACTGGCGAGAACGATGGGAAACGAAGATATCATCAGCCTGCTGGAAGAAACCTTATCAGAAGAAGAAAAAGCGCATGAATTCTTTACATCCATTGCAGAATCAATATTAACCGATATCCCAGGTAAGAGTTCCACTATAAAACAAAATGCCGCAAACGATGAAAAAGTGGTGGCGGTATATGATTCAATCAATCTAACCAATAAAAATACCACCAATTAAATTACACGCTTTAACGCTACCCTGTTCTTTTGGTTGAATGCAATCTGCTAATTGTAAATCATGTTCCACCGGGGAAGGCGAAATTTAAAAATGACAGGTGATCGTTTTTAATAAATTTGAAATTCCTCCATTCGCTTAAGCCGTATAATTTTTGGCAGGCCCAATCCTGTGACTCTATAGCAAATTCATCTGTAATGACTGAAGGGCATTTCAACGCTTTGGAGTACGCTCACCGGTAAAAAAACTATTTGCGAAAGAATGTTGTTAAATATGCCTAAAAGCACAAATTCTTAATGCGCCTGTATTGACATTTCGGGAATATTATTTGTCGACTTTCTTTTGAATCTTTTCAACCCCGGTAATAAATTCGCTGATGTCCGGATCAGCATAGGCCCCGTAAGCATCTACCAGGGTTCCCTTTTTTCCATCACTGGTTTCTATCACGTACATAATCGAGTTATCATCCGGATCGTTCTGGCCTTCAAACCTAAAGAAATTAACTATATTTATTTCGGCAGGGCCATACATTTTCTCGTCGCTCACACTTTTTAACTTTGCCTCGTCAATCACAAAATCTTCCTTGTAGCCATCTTCCATCATCTTTTTATGACAATCAACCAGTGTTTTTAAATAAGGGGCTGTTGGTGCATTCATACAATTAAATTTTAATTGAAGCAACCGGTAAATACCGGCTACTTCCTTTCATTTATACTTGTTATTTTAATAATTTCTGTACATAAGCGGTTGAACCGATAAAGCCTGCAAATCACGATACCTGTTGACCTGGTCCGTAAAAATTTGCATTGAAAATTTTTGATCCATCAGTATTCTTCTACTTTCAAAGTGAGTCAAAGCATCTGAAACCAGTGCTGTTTTGTAGGCTTCCAATGCCGACGCTTCACCAAAGCTACACTCATTCAATACCGAATTCCTGAATTTACCCATCCAGTCCTTCCTTGCCTCAGCCCATGCCAAAAATATTCTTCCCGGAATAATTCCAAATCTCCCGAATTCAACGCCAAAAGACTTGCTCAACTTTGTAAGGGCCTCAATGTTCCTGCGGCAGTCCTTTATTTTCTTGTTGATCAATTCCGTTAATTCAACATGTAAAAATTGCTCCCTGCTCAAAACTCCTTCATAGCACTCCAGCCGCTCCTTGTTAATTCTTCGCAGGTCAGATATTATTTCTATAAGTCCATCGGTGGTGTTCATAAAGCATTCTTTTATGATTATGGATGACAAAAGATCGTGCCATTTTTATAGCCTGAAAACAGAGACACCGCTTTTAATACTGTGTATTATTTTACTCAAACACAACCGGAAATAAAATATGATATTGGTGATCGGGGAAAGCGTAAAATATAATTAAATACTTTCAAACGAAGATTGCCGGATGATAGGCCGGGCAGGTAATATAAACAAGCGATACTGTTCTCAACATAAACACATCACTGCTACAAACAATTACCACACATTACAATACCGGCGGTGCTTCCACCCGATATCAGGCATTTGTAAGGCCATAGAAAGGCCGTAAATAAATTGCAGTGTAAAAGGCGTGCAGCCTTTTATAAAATGATATGCCAGGCCCCGTCTAATCAGGTACCAATTGAAAATAACACCATTTAAAAAAAGTGAATAATTAGTAATGTACCCTTGGTATGATTATTTCCTACCTGTAAGTATCAGGATTTCCTTTTACCCCAATTCGCAGTGTTTGAAAACAGGGAGGGCTGATTTTGCAGTTGCTTCAATTTTAAGGAAAAACATAATTTGTAAAATAGTAAATATGGATGAAGCAATTCAGGTAAGAAAGGAAGAATCGAATCATTTAAAGAAGCAACTTTCCGTCATTACCTATCAATTAGCCGATATGCATGCCTTATCAGAAGCAATCATTGAAACCATTAACGACCCGGTATTGATATTGGATAAAGACCTTCGTGTAAAAAGTGCGACAAGAGGCTTTTATAATAAATTCAATACCACTGAATCCAACATTGAAGGACATTATTTTTATGAATTGCAAAGTTGCCCCTGGGATAACCAGGAACTTATAAAAAAACTGGAGGGAATTATCCGTAACAAATCCTCTTTTTCTGATTTTGAAATCAACTGTACGATACCTGGTTCGGGGGAAAAGGTTTTCAGGATAAATGCCCGGCACCTCGAAAGTGTGCATGAAATATCATTACTCATCATCTCCATTAATGACATAACTACCATCCGTTCGGAAAAAAAACAGTTGGTAGAAAACAAGGATTTACTGGAAGAAAGAATCCGCCTCGCTGTAGAATCTGCGGATATGGGTACCTGGGAAATGAATATGGTTGACGGGATCATTATTTGGGATCAGCGATGCCAGGAATTATTTGGAGTTCAACAGTCCGAAGTTGGTTACGAAGATTTTTTGAAGACATTACACCCTGATGACAGACTGGTTACGGATGAGATAATAACAAAAGTAACTACCGGTGCGAATGATGGAAAATACAATACTGAGTACCGCACAAGATTTGAAAAGGAAAATAATATGAGATGGCTAAAAGCAAGCGGAAGAGCTTATTTTAACGAAACAGGAAAGGCCGTTCGGTTCGCCGGTACCGTAATGGATATTACACAACAAAAATTGAATGAAGAATTATTAAAAGAAAGTGAAGAACGTTTTCGCCTGGCATCTGATGCGGCAGCAGCCATGATATGGCTTAGTGGTACCGACAAAATGTGTAATTATTTTAACAAAAGCTGGTTTCAGTTTACCGGCAGAAACTTTGAGCAGGAAAAAGGAAATGGCTGGGTATCAGGTATACACGCTGAAGACCTGGATAAATACATGACTATCTACAATGCCAATTTTGATTCAAGAAAAGAGTTTAACCTGGAGTATCGCCTTCGCAGGCACGACGGGGAATACAGGTGGATAACGGACGCCGGCGTACCCCGGTTTTCACCGGAAGGTATATTTGAAGGTTATATAGGTACCTGCATAGACATTCATGATCAGAAAATGACGCAGGGTGAATTGGAGAAATTAGTTGCAGACAGAACCCAGTTGCTAAGTGATGCAATCAATAGCCTGGAAGCATCCAATCATAACCTCGAAGAGTTTGCTTATGTGGCTTCTCACGACCTGCAGGAACCTTTAAGAAAAATTCAAACTTTCGCCAATCGCCTGCAGGAAAAAAGTGGTCATTCCCTGGGTGAGGAAACCAGGTTATATCTATCCAAAATAACAAAGGCATCAGAGAGAATGAGCCGGCTGATTGCAGACCTGTTGAATTATTCACGGCTGCAAAAAACAGACTACCCCATTGAAACAGTAGATCTTAATCAAATAATCAATAATGTACTCAATGATTTTGACCTGGTCGTCCAGGAAAGAAAAGCCATCATTCACTTAAGCCCCCTTCCGGTAATTAAAGCGGACTCCATGCGCATGACCCAGCTTTTTCATAACCTGGTAAGCAATGCGCTAAAATTTTCACGGCAGGGTCATCCACCGGTTTTAGCCATCTACGCAGGGGCGCCACCCGATAATATAAAAGACCGGTACCCTTCGCTCAAAAAAGATTTCAATTACACCATGATCACTTTTTCGGATAATGGCATTGGTTTTAACGAAGAATTTGCCGAAAAAATATTCAACATTTTTCAACGGTTAAATGGTGTGAGTGAATATGAGGGAACCGGCATTGGCCTTGCCATTTGCAGGAAAATTGTAATCAATCATCATGGCGTTATTTTTGCAGAATCCAGGGAAGATGAAGGAACATTTTTTCGGATTATTTTACCGGCAGACTAATAGCAAAATAGATTTTAAAATTAAATCGTCCGGAGCCAGGTTGTAAATTGAGTGGTAGTTTTAAGGTATTCCTGCTTCATCATCCTGCGTATCCATTTCCCCAATAAGCAGGATTGTGGAAATAGTTTCGCAGTATTCGTAATTGTAAAAATCAGCAATCTTCGTCATTTAATGATAAGCCCAATTTTAATTGAATGCCGGATGGCTTCCTCATTGTTTGTAAAAAGGCAGATAAAGATTCCTTTCAATTCAATATCGGTTAGCAACCGGGCGGTAGCATCTACATTTTTTTCCACTACATTCCGGATATACACGGCAAAAATTTTTTCCGGGTGTTTGTCACATATCATTTTATAAATAGCAGGATCAGCCTGTGAATTATCGCCAATTAAAATAAACTGTTGCTTTGGAAAGGCATGCAAAATCCTGTACACTCTAATTAACTTCCCTTCATGCTTTGTTTTACCCGTTTTGAATAACTGGTACCATCTTTTTAACTGGCTTAACAAAAAGACGCCATCCGGTAAAGCATTGTGCCTGAAGAACGTTTTTAAATCTTCATAGAGATTCCATTCGCTGCTGGACACATAAAAGAAGGGATTCAATACATCCGGCGTAGTATGAGCGAGGGATAGTAATTTATAATGATTCACCACGTCCTCAAACGCTTTACGGCTTCGGGGATCTTTGGTAAACAACACTCTGAGCCTCCTGAATACCGTTGCGGAGTGAGATACCATTACTGTATCATCAATATCAGATATAAACCCGTACTGTGTAACATGCGGCACAAAAACTTTGCCTGCACCGGATTTAATGATGGCCCCCTGGTCATCCACGAGGTTTACAGCAACGGGGTGCCAGCCCGCATCCACATGATCTTCACTTTCCCATTCAAACCGATAGAAACCATCTTTTTCGGTGATGGCATTCATTGACTGGCTGCGCCAAATCAATTGCACCCTGGCTGCCGGAACCGGTTTTAAACAAAACAATCTTACCAGGTGTAAAATGTTGGATAGAATATTGTTATGGTTCCTTCTTTTGTCAGCAAACTTATCTTTGCAAACATGCCCATAAATCGTAAGATTGTGCTTGTGACCATAACCATGGTAAACCTTTACCACCGTATGCTGATTATATACAATTGTTGACATGAAAATTATTATACCAATTTAGCTCCGGAAAATATACAATAATATGGATGATGAGAAATCACTAAAGTTACTTTTTATAATTAACCCGGCATCGGGTAATAACAATACTGATTGGCAATTGATGATCCAAAATCATTTTGCTGACCAGCTGGTAACCATACAAATATTGCAATTAGAAAAATCCTGTTCCATACAATCAATTGCCGCCGCTATTAAAGACTTTAAGCCTGACCGGGTGGTAGCAGTTGGTGGAGATGGTACCATAAAACTGGCAGCCTCCTGTTTAGTGGACAGCCCGATTCCCTTAGGAATTATTCCGGCAGGTTCAGCCAATGGAATGGCAAAAGAATTAGGCATACCGGCAGATATCGACCAGGCATTTGAAATAGCGGTGAACGGTGTAATTAAAAGTATTCACCTGGTAAAAATAAACGGTGAGTTTTGCATTCATCTCAGTGATATCGGCTTTAATGCATTCGTAATTAAAAAGTTTGAAACAGGCGCCGGCAGGGGTATGTGGGGTTATATAAAAGCAGCCTGGAAAGTATTATGGCAGCATTCTAAAATGCAGGTAGAGTTACAGGTGAATGGTCAATTTGTAAAAAGAAGAGCAGCCATGGTGGTGGTGGCCAATGCCACCAAATACGGCAGCGGAGCGCTTATTAACCCGGAAGGAAAGCTGGATGATGATGTATTTGAAGTGATTGTAGTAAGAAAAATCTCCCTTGCAGAAATTTATAAAATGATGGTCACCCATTTGGCATACGACCCCGCCAAAACGGAAGTGTATCAAACCAGCTCATTGCAAATAAAATCAAGAACCAGGGCCCATTTCCAGGTTGACGGTGAATACCTTGGCAGGGTGAAAATCATACAGGCGCAACTTCTTCCCTCGGCATTGCAAATGATTGTTCCGGGTGTAAATCCCGGTTGATGTTCACTTTCTATATTTTAAAATCATATATCAAAAAAAAACGGGGATTATCCGGGTTTAGGTGCGCTGTCACCCGTTACTGAAAACGGTTATAATTGACAGTAAATTCATAAAAACTGTAGAAACGATTCAACATGGAGCGAAAAAATTCACCCGCCTCATTTTAATACTTATCAAAATAAAAATTGCTTAAAAGCCCGGCTCATCATAAAATCCTTTCCATCTGCGAGTTGCAAAATTATTATGGCACTCAATTTGTCTGGTAATCAGAAAGCAAAAGAATTCGAAAACTTACTACAGCCAATTGGTATTTCTGTTACAACCAGGTGCCGAAAGGCTTATAACTTTGAATTCGATTATTTTTTACTATGAATTAACCGAATATAAAAACCAATTTTTACTTAAAAATTTAAAATCCGGGTCAATGGACAATCATCACAAAAAAACATGGATAACAGAAGAAGAAGCGGCAGCGATTTTACAATTACCCGCAAAATTTTTCCGCAAATTAGTAACAGCCGGATCACTCAAGGGAGTAGTCAATTATTTAAGTTCAAGGCGTTACTCCTACCGTTACAGCAAAACCGATCTTGAGAACTATATGTTTGAAGATAGCTTTCTGGCAGGTTTATAATTTATTTCCCCATACATAACGTCAGCTTTCAATCCGTACCGTTGCTGGAACTCACATTGGGTGCCTGTCAATATTGGTATATAACGATGAACATTTGCTCACAGCAAGGCAGTGTTGCATCTGGCTATTTAATAGCCTCCTTTGTAGAATACATAAATGCCGGTAAAGCCGCACTATTAAACTTGTGAAAACAAGCTACCCGCTTTACCGAATGAGGAGCATCCTGTATCTTGTATTTTTCCCCGTTAAATACTTTGCCGTATTAAATGTGTCATTATCTCACCCTTCAGGTAGCCCTGTAATTTCAAACGTAGGAACAATATGGTCACTCTCCGGTCATTTGCCTCTCCGTATTCTGCCAGCGGTTTACATTGCATTTAATTTTTTCCATCGGTTTTAATGATTAGTCATATTTTAGTAATTACGTAATTAAATTTCTTTATCGCAACCAGGCTAAAATCTTCTCCTCATGAATTTGAAAGCATTATCGTTCGCTGTTATAATGGCCATTTACCATTGTATACCATTGCGGGCACAGGTGATCAGCACCACAGCAATTGATACACTCGCCGAAAGGGTTTTAAAAACCTTTAATGTACCCGGAATTGCCGTAGCCATTGTAAAAGATGGGAAAATAATTCATGCAAAAGGATATGGCGTACGATCCTTAAACACCCTGCAAAAAGTGGATGAGCACACATTATTTGGGATAGCGTCCAACAGTAAAGCCTTTACGGCAGCGGCCCTTGGGATGCTGGTGGATGACGGTAAACTGAGTTGGGATGATAAAGTAACCGATCATATTCCTGAGTTTAAAATGTACAATCCTTATGTTACGGACGACTTTACCATCAGGGATTTACTGACGCACCGAAGCGGACTTGGTTTGGGCGCAGGTGATTTAATGTTTTGGCCCGACTCCAACAATTTCAGCAAAAAGGATATTATTCACAACCTGCGATATTTAAAACAGGTCTCCGGTTTTAGAACAAAATATGACTATGATAACCTGCTTTATATTGTTGCCGGCGAAGTGGTGGCAAGGGTTTCCGGCACCAGTTGGGAAAACTTTGTCGAAACAAGGATCATGCAGCCATTGGGCATGCGGGAAAGCGCCACTTCTTACAAAAAAGTAAAAGATAAAACCAACGTAATTGATCCGCATGCCCCGGTAGATGGAAAGGTAAAAGTGATCCGTCGCGACTGGAGTGAAGTGGCCAATTCCGCCGGTGGTATTTACAGCAATCTTACAGATATGAGTAAATGGATCATCACTCAAATGAACAATGGAAAATATGGCGATGGATTAAATAAAAAATTATTTAGCGAAACCGTGCTTGATGAAATGTGGACTCCGCAAACGATTATCCCGGTAAGGGGCACAACGCCTTACAATACCCATTTTTCCGCTTATGGCCTGGGATGGTTTTTAAGTGATGTAAAAGGATACCTTCAGGCCACCCATACCGGGGGATTGGCGGGCATTGTAACACAGGTAACGCTGTTGCCCGAATTAAAACTGGGCATCATCGTTTTTACGAACCAGCAATCCGGCGCAGCCTTTACTTCCATTACCAATACCATTAAAGACAGCTACCTTGGAATAAAGGGCAGGGATTGGGTAAAACTGAATCATGAGCGGGTGGTGAAAAATGAAACGGAGGCCGGCACAATAACCAGCGGTATCTGGAGGGATATTGAAGCACAACGGGCAGGTAATACTCAAAAAAACAATCCAGCGCTTTTTACCGGAACCTATACTGACAAATGGTTTGGCGATATTTTGATATCCGAAAAAAATGGTAAACTCTGGTTCGATTCTAAAAGATCTTATCTGTTAACGGGAGAAATGTTCCCATACAAGGGAAACACATTTATTGTGAAATGGACAGACAGAAGTATGGATGCGGATGCTTATGTAAAATTTGACCTGGATAATAATGGTAAACCAAATCGTATAAAAATGAACGCCATTTCGCCCCTGACCGATTTCAGTTTCGATTTCCATGACCTGGATTTTATAAGGGTTGAAAAAAATAACTGACTCAACGTTCATTAACAACAATTTCATTTGTTAAATAGCCGGGTTAAAAGGAAGAGATCATACCGGTTCCCGCTAAAAAAATTAAACCTGTATCTTTAACCTTTTAACTCCTTACTAACGTCTATTTGAAAATAAAGTAATCATTTGGCACTATTTTGAATATGATCGTTCAAACAAGTATGAAGCACATTTTTAAGTTAACGACGCTGTTTGCATTATTATTTATTGTTCCCGTAATCACTGTGCAGGCAAATCCTTTTTTGGAAAATTTTGATAAAAATGCTTTCTATGCAGCAATGGCGGGCGAAAATGTAGAAGAACTAAATACTGTTTTAACCCGGTTGAAAGAAACGACTATTCCTGAAAAGACGGCTTATGAAGGAGCTTTGCTGATGAAAAAGGCAGGTCTTGTAAAAAAGCCAAAAGATAAATTAAGCCTTTTTAAATCGGGACGTATAAAACTGGAAGCAGCTATCCAGGCGAATGAAGATAATACCGAATATCGTTTTCTGCGGCTGATGATACAGGAAAATGCGCCCAAAATAGTCAAGTATAAAAGTGACCTCAAAAATGATACTGCGTTGATTATAAAATCGTTTAGAAAACTACCTCCTGTTGTTCAGCAGGCCATAAAGGATTATAGCAAAAATTCAAAATTTTTGAAACCCTCAGACTTTTAATTTTGCATCCTAATGACTAAAAAGATACTCGTTATTTATTTTACCCAATCGGGCCAGTTGGGAGACATCATCGGTAATTTTACTTCACCGCTTTTGATGGCCGGCCATACGGTAGAAAAAGTAGTAGTTCAACCGCTTACCCCTTATCCATTTCCGTGGTCATCAGAAAGTTTTTTTGCACAAATGCCCGATTGCGTATTACAGGTTCCCGCTGCACTCCAGCCATTTCATTTAAAAGAAACCAGTTACGACCTGGTTATACTTGGTTACCAGGCATGGTTCCTGTCTCCCTGTATTCCGGTTAATTCTATATTACAACAGGCACCGGTACGGGCGGTGATCAAAAATACACCGGTCATTACTATTACCGGCGCCCGTAATATGTGGATCAGTGCCATGGAAGACCTTAAAAAAACATTAAAACAAGCCGGGGCCAGCCTGGTGGGCAATATCGTGCTTGTTGATAAGCATCCCAATTTCATAAGCTTTGTAACCATTCTTTACTGGATGTTTACCGGTAAAAAGGATCGGTACCTGAATTTATTCCCAAAACCCGGGGTGGCAGATGAAGATATTTTAAATACTGCCTCCTTTGGGAATATTGTGGAGAAATACCTGCAACAGGGGCAATGGGATGGTTTACAAGCCGAATTGGTACAACAAAAAGCCGTGGTTGTAAAATACAACCTGATGTTTATAGAATCCAAGGCCAAACGCATTTTTGGTATCTGGGCCAACCTGATTGTAAAAAGAAAAAAAAGAACACCCTGGCTTGTTGCATTCAAATATTATCTTTTAATTGCACTATTTATAGCAGCCCCGATTATATTAACTGTTGATGCCATATTTTTCAAGCCCTTTTTATCGGGGCGGATAAAAAAACAAAAACAATATTTTTTAGACGTTAAATAATTTTCTTACAGATGTCGCTTACCCCGGTTTATATTACGAATACCGCCGTGTATTTTCCAAACGAGCCCGTGTCCAATGATGAAATGGAGGAATTTCTTGGGTACATTGATAATAAACCTTCCAAATCAAAAAGAATCGTTTTAAGAAACAACGGTATCAAAAACAGGTTTTATGCGCTTACCAGGGATGGAAAGCCTACACATACCAATGCAGAGATGACCGCGTTGGCTACTAAAGCCTTATTTAAAAATGACCTGGAACAGTTAAAAAGCATCGAACTACTATCCTGCGGCACTTCTTCTCCCGATCAGTTAATGCCATCCCACGGTGTAATGGTGCATGGTTTATTACCCGAAACAAATGCGATAGAAGTAGTATCACCGGCGGGTGTTTGCTGTGCCGGGATGCATGCTTTTAAATATGCCTACCTCTCCATTAAAGCCGGTGAAATTCACCGGGCAGTTGCTACCGGATCTGAAAGATTCTCTACTTCCCTGGTTGCTGGTGTTTTTGAAGACGAGGCTCAAAAATTAAAAGCCCTGGAAGCCAATCCATATATTGGTTTTGAAAAGGAATTTTTAAGGTGGATGCTGTCAGACGGCGCTTCTGCATTTTTAATGTCGGATACACCCAATGCAACAGGACTCAGCCTTCGGGTAGAATGGATAGAAGGTGTATCCTATGCAAATGAAAAAGAGGCCTGTATGTATATGGGTGCTCAAAAATTAGAAGACGGTACTTTGAAAGGTTACCTTGAATATTCCGCAGAGGAAATTTCCAATAACTCCCTGCTAAGCATAAAGCAGGATGTAAAATTACTCAGTGAAAACATCGTTCCCCTGGGAGGTGTAGGATTGAAAGCGGCATTGGATAAGCATGGGGTAAAATCTGAAACAATAGACTATTTTTTACCGCACATGAGTAGTGAATTTTTTAAGGATAAAATTTTTAAAAGATTAATAGAAAATGAAACAGGTATTACCTACGACAAGTGGTTTGTAAACCTTACCACACTGGGTAATGTAGGTGCAGCATCCGTTTACCTGATGGTGGATGAATTATTCCATAGCGGCAAACTTAAGATCGGGGATAAGATATTATTGCTCGTACCGGAGAGCGCCCGGTTTTCTTATATGTATAGTTTGCTGACGGTTTGCTAAAGGCCCAGCCCCCCTGCCCCCCCGAAGGGGGGTTCTGGAGCGTTAAACTTTTAATAGACTTAGGATTGGGTACAGGCACCCACACGGATACCATGAATAAGTAAAACGCGAAACTTACCCAAGGAAAGATCCTGGCGAAAAAAGTGGGCTGTTCGAGGAACTCCCTTTTAGGGGACGGGGGTAAAATAACTCCCCGCCCCCTTCCCATTACAGGTTACATCTATTTTCGTAACTTTCACTCCCTTAAAACACGCTTTATGAAGAAAGAAGAAATTCCGCAGGATGATGGCGCACTCAACAAACTAACCAAGGAAGTAGTGTATGCCGTTGACAATACCGGTAAATATACAACAGAGCTAAGTACCGGCTGGGATGTAAAAATAAATGCACTGGATGTTGCCTGGAAAGATATTGAAGAAAGAGTAGCGGCCGCAAAGCAAAAGGTGTTGAATAAAGAAGCCAGCCCTATTCTATATTTTATGGAATTACGGTTGATGGATATCCCCATTGTAGCTGCCTATACAGGCTTTTGGAAATGGACCATCAAACAGCATATCAGGCCCGCTGTTTTTGACAAATTATCAGAGAAAAAATTACAACAATATGCAACAGCATTTAATGTAAGTATTGCCGACCTTAAAACCATGACCGTACATGAAGATTGATTTTGAACATTTGCAGGCAGCGCATTGCGAGAATGGCGTTACTACCAATTTATTGAAAAGTGCCGGCGCAAATAAGCTCACGGAACCGCTCAGTTTTGGCATTGGGTCCGGAATTTTCTTTGTACATATTCCGTTGCTGAAAATAAATAAAGGGCCGGCCATTGCATTTAGAACCATGCCCGGGCTCATCTTTAAAAGAACCTGCAAATCGCTTAACATACCGGTCGTCAGAAAAAAATTCAGCTCGAAGGAACAGGCAGAAAAAGTGCTGGAGGAATGCCTTGAAGCAGGCCATGCTGTCGGGTGCCAGGTAGGTGTATATTATCTTTCCTATTTTCCGAAGGAATACCGGTTTCATTTTAATGCACACAATTTAATTGTTTACGGAAGGGAAGATGACAGGTACCTGATCAGTGACCCGGTGATGGAAAATGTAACCACGCTTTCAAAATACGAATTGGAAAGGGTGAGGTTTGCAAAAGGTGCATTGGCACCAAGGGGGCAGTTATACTACCCAAAAGAAAACACACTGGTTACGAACGAACAAATGAAGGCAGCTATAAAGCATGGTATCAAAAAAAGCGTGAATGATATGTTGAATATCCCCTTCAATATTGCAGGTGTAAAAGGCATTGCCGGGACCGGTAAAAAAATAAAGAAATGGCGGGACCAGTTGGGGCAGCAAAAAGCTGGCTTATACCTTGCACAACTGGTTCGCATGCAGGAAGAGATTGGCACCGGTGGTGGTGGTTTCCGTTATATTTATGGCGCATTTTTGCAGGAAGCACATGCCTGGCATCCCAACGATGCCTTACTTGAAATATCGAAAATGTTTACCCAGTCCGGCGACCTCTGGCGTAGTGCTGCTGTACAGGCTGCAGGAATTTATAAAGGCAGAATTGGCAGCCAGCAGGATTTTAATACCATGGGCGATTATCTCATTGAAATATCGGAGATGGAGAAAAAAGCCTTCCAGGCATTGGCACAAATAAAATGGCAGTAATGAATAAACCTGCTGTGGCTATCCGCAATCTTGGCTTCCGGTATCCCGGTACAACAATGGATTGTTTTCAACAGTTAAACCTTGAAGTAGCCGTTGGTGAACGGTTTGGAATATTCGGCCCAAATGGCGCCGGCAAAACCACGCTCATGAATTGCATGACGGGCCTGCTTGCTTTCAGGGAAGGGAGCATTGAATTACTCAGTCAGCCAATTGCTTATAATAAAAAAGCGGTCAACAAACTTTTTGGATTTGTACCACAGGATTTTTCCTTTTATCATGAATTATCGCCGGTTGAAAACCTGGCATTTTTTGGTGCCTGGTCGGGCATGCGTAAGCCGGAAATAAAAAAACGTACCACCGAGCTATTGGAAATATTGGGTCTGACCGATGTGGGTGATAAACCCGTGCAAAAATTTTCAGGCGGCATGAAACGCAAGGTGAACCTTGCGATTGGCGTAATACACAATCCTCCCATCTTATTCCTGGATGAGCCAACGGTAGGCGTAGATGTACAAACCAGAAATGCCATCATCAATTACCTGAAAGCCCTGAGCAGTTCCGGAACCACGCTGATTTACACCTCCCACCAGTTAAATGAGGCAGAGGAATTATGTGATAAAATAGCGCTGATAGACGAGGGGAAAATAATAGCACACAATTCCCTGGACAAATTATTATTGGAGCATGGCGAGGCAGGGGGTTTGGAAGGATTGTTTATTAATTTGACGGGGAAAAAATACAGGGATATGTAGCGGTGCTTTTTGCATCACGTTATTAATTAGAATTTTGTTTAGCTGGATTGAAATCTGTTGGCATTTTATCTGGGGAAAACTAAAATCTTATACAGTTTTAGCTCTATAGGAGCTGCCTCTTTGTAGCATTAAAACCTCATGCATTTGCGTGTCGCAGGTACGCCCCTTTAGTAGAATGTATGGACGAGAGGGGAGGGTCACTCCTACGGAGCGGATTGACCTTTGATGTAATTTGCTACAAAGCGGTTGCTCCTACGGAGCATTTGTGACGGTATGATTTTGAATTGTAAAATTTATTCGGCATTGCCTTGTAGGAACAGGCCGCGGCCCAATGTCATTTAGTTAAGGTATAAGTAAATAAAACCCATTGAGTTAAGAACAGAAGTTGTTTCCGTTCTTTGTGTTCGACTAAAAAC